>NZ_JBUZPJ010000007.1:0-247141 GCF_055406205.1 Pseudomonas sp. E315
GTCTGACTCCACAAGCACCCACACGAATTGCTTGATTCAGTTGTTAAAGAGCGGTTGGTTAAGCTTTCGCTCAACCGAGGCGCGCATTCTACAGCAGCCTCTGTTGCTGTCAAGCGGTTATTTTGGAAGCTTTCAAAGTTTCGCTTGGAAATCTTTAACAACTTCAACCACTTGCGCTTTCGATCTCTCGTTAGCGGGAGGCGAATTCTACAGCGTTACACGCTGCTGTCAACACCTCATTTCCTGCTTCGATGACCTGAAGCTGATACTGCCGAAAACCGTACAACTCATTGATACTCAAGGAGTTTTCCGTTTCGACTGCGCCGGAAGTGGGGCGAATTATAGGCCGTTAGAATTTTGAGTCAAGGGTTAATTAAAACTATTATGTGCAGCGCCTCTATATAGATAGAAACAACAGCATGCGCACTATATTGCACATCCTTCATGACTTAAGCATGATGCTGAACCTCCCGACACATCTATTATCGCCAAGGCATATCACGTAATGACCAAGCTCCCCCACAGCCTCGCTTCAACGCTATTGCCCGTAGGCTTGCTGCTTATTGCCATGGCATCAATACAATCAGGCGCATCGTTGGCGAAAAGCATGTTTCCCATTGTCGGGGCCCAAGGGACAACCACCCTACGCTTGATCTTTGCCAGCATTATCATGCTGCTGATATTGCGCCCCTGGAGAGCAAAGCTAAACGCCAAATCCCTAAAAACCGTGATCGTGTACGGCATGGCCTTAGGCGGCATGAACTTCCTCTTCTATATGTCGCTGCGCAGCGTTCCGCTAGGCATTGCCGTAGCCCTTGAGTTCACCGGCCCTTTGGCAGTCGCCATTTACGCCTCACGTCGAGCCATCGACTTTGTCTGGATCGCGCTGGCCATCACAGGCCTATTGCTACTTATTCCAACAGGCGAGAACACCCACACTATCGATCTGGTTGGCGCATCTTATGCGCTAGGGGCTGGGGTGTGCTGGGCACTCTATATTTTGTTCGGACAAAAAGCCGGAGCCGACAATGGCGTTCAGACGGCTGCCTTGGGCGTCATTATTGCTGCGCTGTTTATCGCTCCCATCGGAGTTGCCCACGCAGGCACAGCTTTATTGACCCCAAGCTTGATTCCTATTGCCATCGGCGTCGCTATCTTATCGACCGCCCTCCCCTACACCCTGGAAATGATCGCTCTGACGCGCATGCCGGCTCGAACATTTGGCACGCTGATGAGCATTGAGCCAGCCTTTGGCGCACTCTCCGGCCTATTGTTCCTGAACGAAGTGCTGTCTTTTGCTCAATGGATGGCTATTAGCTGCATCATCATGGCCTCTGTGGGTGCAACCCTGACCATGCGCGGCCGCTCCCTACCTGTCATGGCAGCTGATTAGTCACAAAATGGTTATCGCTCTGGTAATTGACTCTCATTTAGGCCATGTTTATGCGCTGATAGAGTCTGTCACGGAGCTTAAAGACGAGAACTAGCACAGGGACGCACGTGCAAACAGAGACCCAAATCTACATCCCGTAAATCCGACGCAAACGCTTAAGGACAGGAATGAAACGTTTTTTGATAGCTTTAGCCGTACTCGCTGTCAGCGGCTGCGCTGCAACCTCTGAGACTTCCGTAAAGCACGGAAAAAGAGGCTTGCACATCAATTGCTCAGGACTGTCTTCATCGTGGAACAAGTGTTACGCCGAAGCGGAGAAATCGTGCGGCGAGAAAGGCTACCGCCTGATTGCCAAATCAGGCGACTCTGAGGAGGAACCTGGCGATTACCCTTTTGGGCTAAACCCAGCCGGCTATACCAGCCGCAGCATGATAGTTATCTGCAAATAGCCCTCAGCTCGACTTCAATCACGCAAGCGACCAGTTCGCCTGCGTGACATCAAAAACGATGCTTACTTGGCTAATGCAGTCGTTCGTACTCGCAACCACTCAAGCGCAGGCCCTTCAAGCAATGGGCTCAAGCGCTCTCGTACTTCAGCGTGATACGCATCAAACCACTCCAGCTCCTCACGAGACAGCATTGATGGCTCAATGCAACGAGTGTCGATAGGGCACAACGTCAGCGTTTCAAACTTAAGAAACGCCCCAAACTCCGAAGTCCCCGCCTCTCGATTCAATACCAGATTCTCGATTCTCACTCCCCAACGACCTGGCCGGTACGTCCCAGGCTCGATCGAAGTAATCATGCCTGACTGCATAGCTGTATGTGGCGCAGGAGCAGCCTGATAAGCAATCACTTGCGGCCCCTCATGCACATTCAAAAAGTAACCAACTCCATGACCTGTTCCATGCCCGTAATCGACGCTGTCCGCCCAAATCGGCGCACGCGCAATGGCGTCCAGCAAGGGTGACAAAATCCCCCTCGGAAACTGCGCACGAGACAACGCGATCACGCCTTTAAGCACGCGGGTGCAGTCACGCTTTTGCTCAACACTCGGCGTCCCGACCGGCACCATGCGCGTGATATCAGTCGTCCCGCCCAAGTACTGCCCGCCAGAATCGATCAGCAGCAAGCCATCACCCTCGATTACCGCGTGCTCTTGCTCGGTCGCGTGATAGTGAGGCATTGCACCATTGGCGTTGAAAGCCGCAATCGTATTGAAGCTCAACGAAACAAAACCCGGTCTGCGCGCTCGCGCCCCAGTCAATTGCTCATCAATCGTCAACTCAGTCACACGCTCATGCCCCAGAGCGGTTTCCAGCCAAGCGAAAAACTCACAAAGCGCTGCTCCGTCTTGCTCCATGGCCTGACGAATATGAAAGGCGTCATCAAGACTTTTTTGCGACTTGGCGAAGGTTGTTGGATTCACACCTTCAACCAGCTGCACATTGGGCTGCAAATGATTAAGCAATCCACAGGTGACACGCGCAGGGTCCACCAGCAAACGGGATGAGGCAGGCAATGCCGCCAGTGCCGCTCCAATCTCGGTGTAGTCACGCAGCTCTACCCCATCGCGCTCAAGCGTTTCTCGCAGGGCTGCACTGACTTTGTTCAAATCCACAAACACACTGGCCTGCGTAGGGGAAATCAATGCAAAGGACACAAACACCGGATTAAACGACACATCCGAGCCCCTGAGATTAAACAACCATGCAATGTCATCAAGGGTCGCAATAAAGTGAGCATCGGCATTGCGCTGCTTAATGATTTCTCGGAGTTGCGCCAACTTTTCAATTCGACTCACCGTTGCCTCAGGTGGCAAATGCTCATAAAGAGGTTGAACTGGCAGCGCGGGACGGTCTTGCCACACCTCGTTCAGCACATCTATATCGGTACGTAAAACGCAGCCACGCTCCTGAAGTCTGGTTTCCAGTGTTCGCGCAGAAGCCAGAGCCAGCACCGCGCCATCAACCGCAACCGTTGCACCTTCAGGTGTCTGCTCAGCCAGCCAATCCAGCGGGCCTGACTGGCCCGGCATTAATTTGACCAGCTCAATCGTGCTACCGCTTAGCTCTTTAGTTGCCTGCTCCCAATAACGACTGTCTGCCCACACCCCGGCAAAGGTTGGGGTCACAATCAATGTGCCAACAGACCCGTGAAAACCGGACAGCCATTGCCTGCCCTGCCAATAGGCCGGCAAGTACTCAGAAAGATGAGGATCGGCCGAGGGCACCAACAAGGCATGAATGCCGTGACGGCTCATCAACTCGCGGGTACGTGCTAAACGCTGAACAACCGATTCCTGATTCAACGACTGAGTGCTCATCGTGCCTCCTGTAAGCCACTAATAATTGTTATGCGAAGCCGATGATGGATTAGCTGTCAGGCTTGAGCAACTGCCCAGAAAGGCGCAGGTACAGATAAGGCGTCCTTGATTGCTTGTGCGGCGATATCAACATCCTGCGCACTCGTAAAACGCCCAAAACTCAACCGAATCGTACGGCTCGCTGTTTGAGCATCATGCCCCAACGCCACCAGCACATGGGAAGGCGCCTTACTGGCTGAGTTGCAAGCAGATGTTGCCGAATACGCCAAAACAGCGTCCAAGGCAGCGCTGTTGAAGTGTCCCTCACCGAACGTCAGGCTCAATGTATGAGGAATGCGTTGTTTAAGGCTGCCATTACACTGCAGCCCCGGCACTGCCGCCAACTGCTCAAGCAAACGCTGACGCAGGCCCGAAACCGTCCTTAACTCCTCATCGAATGAATCATTGGCCAATGCAAAGGCTGCGCCCATACCGGCAATCTGATGTGTCGCCAGCGTGCCTGAACGCAAACCAGACTCATGCCCGCCGCCGTGTATCTGAGTCTGCAAGCGATCATGTGCTCGCGCGCCCACATAAAGCGCCCCAATGCCTTTTGGACCATAGACTTTATGCCCCGAAAACGACATTAAATCGACGGCCCATTCACTCACATCAATTGCAATCTTGCCTGCGCCTTGGGCGGCATCGACATGAAACAGTGCCCCATGCTCGCGCACTCGCTCGCCAATACCGGAAATGTCATTCACCGTCCCCAGCTCATTGTTAACCAACATCAGCGACACCAAGAGCGTGTCTTCGCGTAGCGCCCGGCTCACTTGGTCTGCGCTGACAAGGCCTTGCGCATCAGGAGCCAGGTACGTCACTTCAAAACCCGACTGCTCTAAAAAACGGGCAGTGTCCAACACCGCCTTGTGCTCGATCTGGCTGGTGATGATGTGCCCACGCGACTGACCGCACGCTTGCGCAACCCCTTTAAGCGCAAGGTTATTGGACTCAGTAGCACCCGAGGTCCAGATAATCTGTTCTGGTTTTGCATTAATCAGTTGCGCAACCTGCCCACGGGCCAGCTCCACAGCCAATCTGGCTTGCTGGCCGTAGACATGAGAACCCGAAGCCGGATTGCCGAAGTTACCTTCAAAGCCCAGACAATCGACCATCACCTGAATAACACGAGCGTCCACAGGCGTGGTGGCGGCGTAATCGAAATAAAGAGGTCGCTTGTTCATAGTACAAATCCATTGAGCGCATTCTGAAACCAGGCAGTGCTTGATCGCAGAAGGTGAAGCCACATTAACGCGGCCATTAAAAACGCGGTTAAGAAGGTAAAGGCAATAAAAACCGCAGGAGCACTCTCGGACTCAAGCCACCAACAAACCATAGCCCTATGAAGCGCCAAAAAGAGCCTTACGCGCAAGTCCGATATGCCATAAGGATATATAAATATGGAATTAGGTTGTTTTACGGAATATTAAATCCCGTTTATAAAGCACTCTACGGCTTTCCTTTGTGTGCAGAGCCTCCTACGTTAAAAGGAGCTGTTGATGCAGCTTTTGACATTACCAGCTACCCCAACACTCGCCACCTCCATCAGGGCCACGGCCCAAGTGTTTGAAGACCCTGTGTCCAGAGCCTTGCTCGCGCACCTGCAACAAATAGCCCCCAGCAACGCAAGCGTGTTGATCATGGGTGAAACGGGCACCGGTAAAGAACTGGTTGCTCGGCATGTTCACCAACTCAGCCACCGCCATCACCAACCATTTGTGGCCGTCAATTGCGGAGCGTTTTCTGAATCTCTGGTCGAAGCCGAACTATTTGGCCACGAGAAAGGCGCATTCACCGGTGCGTTAAGCGCTAAAGCAGGATGGTTTGAAGAGGCCAACGGCGGCACATTATTTTTGGATGAGATCGGCGACTTGCCACTGCCCATTCAGGTGAAGCTGTTGCGCGTGCTGCAAGAGCAAGAAATCGTAAGACTGGGCTCGCGCAAAAGCACCCCTATTAATGTTCGAGTGCTGGCCGCTACCAACGTCAATCTTGAACAGGCCATTGATGCCGGGCACTTTCGGGAAGACCTCTACTACCGGCTCAATGTTGTCAGTCTGGTTTTGCGCCCCTTACGGGAGCGGCCGGGGGACATTCTGCCGCTGGCCCGACATTTCCTTCATACGTACCGACAACGACTGCAACACGGGCCCACTGCACTCAGCGAATGCGCCGAAGAAGCACTCAGGCATCACCCGTGGCAAGGCAATATTCGCGAGCTGGAAAACGTCGTGCATCACAGCCTGCTGCTGTGCCGCAATCAAACCCTTACGGTTCAAGACCTGCGCCTGCCCCCCTCACGCAGCGTCCGCCGCCTTGAACTTGCAAGCCACCCGCAACCCTCAGTGACCGCTCAAGACTTACTGCAAAGCGCGTTTCGAACACTGTTTGAACAAGAACCGGGAGCTCTGCATGAAACAGTCGAGGACACTCTGCTACGCGCTGCCTATGAGTTCTGCCATCACAACCAAGTGCACACCGCAAAATTGCTGGGCTTAAGCCGTAATGTCACGCGCACTCGGCTGATTAAACTGGGGGCTTTGTCTGTAAAAACTCGCCCTACCTCCTTGCACCAGTCCCTGTAATCCTCTCAGCAGCAGCCTTTGAAAGCTGCTGCTCAACACAGACTCAAGCGGCGGCAAACCCTACCTGCTTGCGCGCTTCCAACTCACGAACCAAAGGCAGAACCCGCTGCCCGAAATACTCAACCTCTTCCTGAAAGTGCAGAAAACCCGCCAACACCAAATCCACACCCAATGCCTTAAGCGCCACGATTCGTTCGGCAATTTGTTGCGGCGTACCAATCAAGTTTGTTTTGAAACCATCGTTGTATTGCACCAGGTCCTCGAAGGTTGATTTAGCCCAGTTCCCCTCGCCCTCGATTGACGATTTACCCGCTTGCTTGGCGGCATCACCAAAAGCGTTCACAGCATCTACATCTGCGTTATCGATGATGTCCTGCAACACCGCCAGTGCTTGCTCTTCAGTGTCACGCGCGATAACAAAAGCATTAACCCCAATTTTTACTGAGTGCTGATTAGCCGCTGCCTTTGCGCGGATGTCATCAATCTGGGCTTTGATTCCTTCCGGGGTATTGCCATTCGTGAAGTACCAGTCCGACACGCGGGCCGCCATATCGCGCGCAGCACGTGAGCTACCACCCTGAAAAATCTCAGGGTGCGGCAAACCCAATGGCTTGGGCTTGAGGTTGTAGTTATTAATCCGGTAGAAATCGCCCTTGAACGTAAAGTTATCTTGCGTCCAAATGCCTTTGAGCACCCGAATGAACTCTTCGGAACGGCGATAGCGCTCATCGTGCTCCAACCAGTGCTCACCGATGGCATTAAACTCGCCCCGGAACCAGCCGCTGACGATATTGACCGCAATCCGCCCTTCAGTCAGTTGATCAATCGTCGCCAGTTGCTTGGCAGCCAACGCGGGCCTCCAAGGCCCGGGCAAGATGGCCGCAATTACTTTCAAGCGCGTGGTCGCGGCCAGCAATGCGTGGCTGAACGCCACAGACTCGTGTTGAAACTCAGCACCATAGCCAGCGGTAAAACGGATCTGGGTCAACGCATAGTCAAAGCCTGCCGCTTCGGCCAACTGCGCGAGCTTGCGGTTGTAGTCAATGCTCCAACTGGTGCGCTGTTCAAGCTTGCTGACGACTAGGCCGCCACTGACATTAGGTACCCAGTAGGCAAATTTGATGGCGTGCTGGCTCATAGCAATGTTCTCGATATTAGGCATGTGCTAACCACAGAGCAGCATCTGTGCCAGCAAGCCCAACAGCGCCATTACTGGCTAAAAGCAGCCGTTAACTGCCATGTATCAGGTTTTTTTGTTGATCCAGTGTTGGTTGGACAACACTTTTGCCCCGCAAAAGGTCTGTCGCCGCTGCTCACCGTTATGGGTAAGATGACGCCCTTCCCGCGCGTCAGCGCAGTACGTCCCGCCGAATTAAGTCGATCCCATGCCTTTTGAACTCAGCGTAGATTTGACCACCCTCGCCATTCTCGCCGCCGTCGCCTTTGTTGCCGGTTTTATCGACGCCATTGCCGGTGGCGGAGGTTTGCTCACCACCCCAGCCTTGCTCACCGCAGGCTTGCCACCGCATCTGGTATTGGGTACCAACAAACTCAGCTCCACCTTCGGCGCAGCAACTGCCAGCCTCACCTTTTACCGGCGCAAGCTGTTTCATCCCCGAGAGTGGAAGCTGGCGATCTTCGGCACACTGGCCGGGGCACTGATCGGCGCCATCGTCGCCCACTACATGCCGGCCGAGTGGCTAAACAAAATGCTCCCGGTGATCGTCTTTGCCTGCGGCCTTTACCTGCTGTTTGGAGGCACACCCAAAACCCCAATTGATAACGATGCGCCTATCAAAAAGAAGTGGCAGTTACCTCAAGGGTTCAGCTTGGGCTTTTATGACGGCGTGGCAGGCCCCGGAACAGGCGCATTCTGGACCGTCAGCAGCATGCTGCTCTACCCCATCGATCTGGTGAAAGCCAGCGGCGTGGCGCGCAGCATGAATTTCGTCAGCAACATTGCGGCACTGTCCGTGTTTATTTTTTCCGGACACGTGGACTGGATCATTGGCCTGACGATGGGCTTTGCGGTGATGGTTGGCGCATTTTTTGGTGCCCGCAGCGCCATCAGTGGCGGGGCCAAGTTTATTCGCCCCGTGTTTATCACTGTGGTGCTGGGCCTTACCGTGCGCCTAGCTTGGCAGCACTGGTTCGGCATGGCCTAAACGCCGCGCTACGTACAAATCGATGAGGTAACGCGCAATCGAGCGCGACGCTGGCAACGGTGGCAATTGATGCACATTGAACCACTGCGCATCTTCGATCTCATCGGCTTGGGGCACGATATCGCCCCCTGCATATTGCGCATGAAAGCCCAACATCATCGAGTGTGGGAATGGCCAGCACTGGCTGCCCACATACTCAATATTTTTGACCTCCAGTTGCACCTCTTCACGCACCTCACGAATCAGGCAGTCTTCGGCAGACTCTCCAGGCTCAGCAAAACCGGCCAGCGTGCTGTAAACCCCCGCAACAAAGCGTGGCGAACGTGCCAGCAAGACTTCATCACCGCGTGTAATCAGCACAATCATGCTGGGCGAAATACGCGGATAACTGCGCAAATCGCAGACCGCACAGTGCATCGCTCGCTCTCTTGGCACTTGAGTCATCCCGCGCCCGCAACTGCCACAAAAGCGATGCTCACGCGCCCACGTGCCAATTTGCGCCGCATAACCGAGCACTTTGTACAGCGTGTGATCGCCTTGCAGCATAAATGCTCGCAGCCCTTGCCAATGGCAGCCCTCAACCTCTCTACCTTGATCCAGTTCCAGCACATACACTGGCTCCCCATCAAAGTGACCAATGCCGTGCTCTGCCAACACTGACAGGCCCTGACGCTTAAGCCACTCACGGGAAAACAACGGACCACTGTTGGCGACCAAAAAACCATCTGGGCTACGCGCCACAGCCAAACCGCCGGGAAAATCGGTGTCCAGTACTGCCGTGGTCCAACGCGAAGTCATTACATGATCCTTGGTCAGGTTAAAGGGCGACACGTCAGGTGTGTCAATCCTGAAATTCAGGCTTTTGTTTGGTCATATGCGCTGTCATTGCCAAGCGCAGGTCACTGGATTGCAGCATGGCTGCGTTCCAGGTCGCCACGTATTCAAGACCATCGTCAACGCGGTGATCGCGCATGTAACCGATCATCTGCTTGGTGCCACCAATAGCAATTGGTGATTTGCTGGCAATGTCTTGCGCTATCGCCATAACACCTTCCAGCAAAGTGGCGTGATCACTGTAAACCCGGTTGACCAGCCCAATTGAGCGCGCTTCGTCAGCACCCACCATGCGCCCGGTATAAGCCAGCTCACGCAGCATGCCGTCACCGATAATGCGTGGCAAACGCTGCAATGTGCCAACATCGGCAGCCATGCCCATGTCAATTTCCTTGATCGCAAACTGCGCATCCTCAGCGGCATAACGCATATCACAGGCTGCGATCAGGTCAATCGCCCCCCCTAGGCAATAACCCTGAATGGCAGCCAATACGGGCTTGCGACAACGATCCACTGCATTGAAAGAAGCCTGCATTTGCAGAATTTTACGCCGCAGCAAGCGAGCATTACGGCCTACATCCTTACCCATTTCGTTGGCAACGGACGCCAGCAACATCAAGTCGATGCCTGCCGAAAAATGCTTACCTGCACCACTGAGGACTACGGCACGTACCGCATCGGTTTCATCAATCCACTGAAAAATATCAACGATCTCAGTCCAAAACGCCGCATTCATTGCATTGACCTTCTCAGGTCGATTGATCTTTACATGGGCAATATTCGCGTTTAACTCAACCTGAAAAGCCTGATATTCGGACATAACCTGAATCCTTTTTTGGGCGCTGTCGCCGTCAATTAGCGGCGGACTATAACAAGCCGAACCCGCGCCAAACAGACCGTGATTACGCCAAACTTCGGACAAAATGACGTTAAGAAACTTCCTTCAGCCCGGGAGGATAAAACGCTCAACCGCCTGTGCAAAACCATCTTCACGATTACTGCCTGTGACCTGCATCGCCTGCTCGCGCACCTGAGGTTCTGCCTGCCCCATCGCTATGGACAACCCTGCGCACTTGAACATCGCAGGGTCATTGCCGCCATCGCCAATGGCAGCCGTGCGCTCCAAAGGCACATCTAAAAGGTCTGCCAAGGTAATCAAGGCATCGCCCTTGTTGGCTTTCAACGCCGTTATATCCAAGTAAAACGCCTGGGAGCGACTGGCCAGCGCCCGGCCATCCAACTCATTCTGCAACTGGCGCTCAAGCTCAACCAACAATGGCGCATCCCGGCTGGCCGCCACGATCTTGTCTACTCGCTGTAAATAAGGTTCAAAACTGTCGACGACCTGTGGCGCATAACCCAAAGCGTTTTGCTCTTGAGCGACCATCGGGCCCTTAACATCACGCAACAACCATTGATCATCGGCAAACACCCAGATTTCAACATCGTGCTTACTCAAGACAGTGAGCGTTGCCTGAACCGCCTCAAACGGCACCGGGTGTGATTGCAAATAACTGCCGTCCGCGTTCACCAACACCCCGCCATTAAAAGCAGCAGTCGGCAACTCAATGCCTAACTGTTTGATCTGCTCACGCATGGCTCTGGGTGGCCGGCCAGTGGCCAAAGTGAAATACACACCTGCCGCTTGCAATGCTTTAACGGCCGCGAATGTACGCGGGCTAATACTGTGATCAGGCATCAGCAAGGTGCCGTCCATGTCACACAGCACCAATTGAACGGGATTCTGTTTGCCGTTATTCATCCGATGTTCAACCAAACGCGGCCATCACGGGCTAACAGTTCTTTGGCCGCGTCCGGTCCATCTTCTCCGGCTTTGTAGGAGTGGACGTCTGAATGTTCGCGCCACGCATCGAGAAAGGGCTGAACGCCGCGCCAGCCGTTTTCAATATTGTCAGCACGCTGGAACAAGGTTTGATCGCCTGTCAGGCAGTCATAAATCAAAGTTTCGTAGCCCGTTGAAGGCTGCATTTCAAAGAAATCCTTGTACGCAAAACCCAACTCAATATTGGCCATATTCAAACCCGGCCCCGGGCGCTTGGCTTGCAAGTCAAACCACATACCCTCATTGGGCTGGATCTGAATCCGCAGGTAGTTGGGCTGCAAGCGTTCGACGTCTGTATCGCGAAACTGCGCATACGGGGCTGGCTTAAAGCAGATGGCGATTTCTGTGTCTCGCGCACTCATGCGTTTGCCCGTACGCAGGTAAAACGGCACGCCCACCCAGCGCCAGTTATCGATCATCACCTTGAGTGCGACAAAGGTTTCAGTGGTGCTGTCGGGCGCCACATTGTTCTCTTCACGGTAACCGGCTACTGGCTTGCCACCCACCTCGCCCTCGGTGTATTGCCCACGCACCGAGTTCTTGCGCGCATCTTCCAGCGACCACGGGCGAATCGCGCCGATGACCTTGGCCTTTTCCCCTCGTACTGCATCCGCGCCAAACGCAGCGGGTGGTTCCATCGCCACCATCGCCAGCAGTTGGAACAGATGATTGGGCAGCATGTCGCGCAATGCCCCGGTGTGCTCGTAAAAACTACCACGCGTCTCAACCCCTACGGTTTCGGCCGCCGTGATCTGCACGTGGTCAATGTAATGGTTGTTCCAGAACGCCTCGAAAAGCCCGTTGGAAAAACGACTGACCAAAATGTTCTGGACGGTTTCTTTGCCCAGATAGTGATCAATTCGGTAGATCTGCTTCTCGCTCATGACGCTCAACAGGCAAGCATTCAACGCTTGTGCCGTCTCAACGTCAGAGCCAAAAGGTTTTTCAATGACTACCCGGCGAAAGGCCTCCGGGGTTTCTTTTAACAACCCGCCAGCGCCTAGCCGCTGCACCACTTCGCTAAAAAAGCGTGGGGCAGTGGCTAGGTAAAACACTGCATTGCCCGTACTGCTGGCAACGATTTTTTGTTCCAGTGCCGCGTAGGTACTGTCATCCAAAAAATCGCCCTGAACATAACTGATGTTCTTCGCCAGCCTGGCCCACAGCTCAGCATTCAAGCCTTGGCCATCAGGATGATCGACTTTGCTGGCAGCTTCGTTACGAATGAAGTCCTCCAGCTTTTTAGCAAAGCCTTCATCACTGATCGCATTGTGGTCTACGCCCACAATGCGCAGGCCATCATCCAGCAAACCGTCGCGACTCAAGTTGTAAAGCGCTGGCATTAGCAAGCGTTTTACCAAGTCACCGTGGGCCCCAAACAGAAACAACGTGGTAGGTGGCGCAGATTTAACGTCGGTTTTGCTGGATGGTTTCTTCATTTTTTAGGCGTCTCGACGTGGCCACCAAAACCAAAGCGCATGGCGGATAGCAGTTTGTCACCATACAAGCTTTGCTGACGCGAGCTGTAACGTGCAAACAGTGCGCTCGACAACACTGGCACAGGTACTGACTCTTCCATCGCGGCTTCGATAGTCCAACGCCCTTCACCACTGTCTGCCACAGCACCGGAATAACCATCCAGCGGTGCATCCGTGGCCAGCGCGTCGGCGGTCAGGTCCAGCAACCAAGAAGACACCACGCTACCGCGACGCCATACCTCAGCGATATCAGCCAGGTTCAGGTCAAAGCGCTGATCTTCTGGCAGGTTCTCGGATGCTTTCATCTTCATCACGTTGAAGCCTTCGGCATACGCTTGCATCAAGCCGTATTCAATGCCGTTGTGCACCATTTTGACAAAGTGCCCTGAGCCCGGCGGGCCTGCATGGATGTAACCACGCTCAGCACGGTCATCTTCAGACACGCGATCTTTAGTTCGAGGAATGTCACCCATGCCAGGAGCCAGCGTCGCGAACAGCGGATCAAGGTGTTTAACCACCGCCGTATCACCACCGATCATCATGCAGTAGCCGCGCTCCAGCCCCCATACACCACCTGAGGTACCCACATCGACGTAACGAATGCCTTTTTCTGCCAGCGCTTGGGCGCGGCGAATGTCGTCTTTATAGAAGGTGTTACCGCCATCAATGATGATGTCATCGGCATCAAGCAGCTCGCTCAACGTGTCGATGGTGTCTTCTGTTGGCGCACCGGCCGGCAACATCACCCACACCGCACGCGGCTTGGCCAGGCCTGCAACCAGTGCCGGCAAGTCGGCAACACCGCTGGCGCCTTCTTGTACAAGCGCATTAACGAAGTCGGTATTGCGGTCAAAAACCACTGTGGTATGCCCATTGAGCATCAGACGCCGCGCGATATTCCCGCCCATACGGCCCAATCCAATAATTCCCAACTGCATGTGTTGATGCTCCAAACGACAAAATAATAGGTTTACAACACTCTAGTGCAGCGATGCTTAAAGTGCCTCGCTCAGGGTTAGTCCCAGCGCATGGCGCATAGTTTCGCACATGCGGCAGCACAGATTCCCGTTTCAATACGCTCAGACGACGGACGAAGGCACGTAGACCACAAAAAATTTAAAAGTTCACTTCGCGAGCAAAAGAAATCAGAATCTACACCGACAGTGATCCACGGCTCTTGATGGGCCGTTCGGGTACTTGATTGAAGATGCCAAAGCGAGGTGAACCATGACCACAGTACTGTCCGCACGACCTGCGCAAACCCTCTATGTCACCATCCGCCGGGATGAACTGCGTCAACTCAAAGACGAACGCGAACAATTATTACAACAAGTCGAACAATTGCGACTGCAGGTACAGCACCAACAGCACGTGCTTGCGTTCAAAGGCTGAGTCATCGCGCCCACTACCCGCCCCCCACGGCGAATGCTCGTTCGCCGTCGTGTCTTGCCTGACAAAGTTTTCACATCCGTTTCGTAATAATCCTCGGCATTATGGCCGCGCAAATTGATTGCGGCATTGACATGCTGATCGGCTTTTGGCCGTCAGCCATCCGAGATGTAGTCAGCTGGAGCGCTGTATGGGGATGTTTAAACGCAGTAGTACGTCTGCGAAAGGTTTCGACTGGGCAGGTCTTGGTTGGTTGTTTCTGTTCTTTTGGTACTTTTCGGGCATCACCCAACTGCTGATTCAGCTCACAGGCACCTCAGGGTTTTCGGGTTTCCGCCAAGCCTTTGTGATGAGTGCCGTATGGCTTGCTCCAATGCTGATGTTCCCGGCCCGTACTCGGGTAATGGCGGCGGTTATCGGCGTCGTGCTGTGGGCGTGCTCTATGGCCAGCCTCGGTTACTTCTTCATCTACCAGCAAGAGTTCTCGCAAAGCGTCATCTTCATCATGTTCGAATCGAACATCTCTGAAGCGGGCGAGTACATGACTCAATACTTCGCCTGGTGGATGGTGTTGGCGTTCCTGGCCCATACCGCCTTTGCGGTGTTCCTCTGGACGCGTCTGCGCCCCGTCTACCTGCCCCGAGCCCAAGCCTGGGCGGTGTCGCTGGCATTGCTGGTGGCGGTGGTCGGCTACCCGCTGATCCGGCAAACCCTTAAAAACGACACCTTTGCCGGTGCGCTCGAAAGCTTCGAATCACGGGTTGAACCCGCAGTGCCGTGGCAAATGGTGGTGGCTTATCGCCGCTATCTACAACAGCTGGACAGCATGCAAGGCATGCTCGCCAGCGCCAGCAAAATTCCACCTCTGACCCACCTTAAAGACAACGAAGCTGACAAGCCCGCTACGCTGGTGCTGGTCATCGGCGAGTCGACTAACCGCCAGCGCATGAGCCTGTATGGCTACCCGCGCGAGACCACGCCCAATCTGGACAAACTGCGCGATCAACTGGCAATTTTCGACAACGTTGTCACCCCCCGTCCTTACACCATCGAAGCCCTGCAACAGGTGCTGACGTTTGCGGACGAAGAAAACCCTGACCTGTACCTCAGCACGCCGTCGTTGGTCAGCGTCATGAAGCAAGCCGGTTACAAAACCTTCTGGGTGACCAACCAGCAGACCATGACCAAACGAAACACCATGCTCACCACGTTCTCCGAACAGGCCGACGAGCAGGTTTACCTCAACAACAACCGCAACCAGAACGCCCGCCAATATGACGGCGACGTACTGGAGCCGTTTTCGAAAATTCTGGCCGACAAAGCCCCGCGCAAATTGATCGTCGTTCACTTGCTTGGTACGCACATGAGCTACCAATACCGTTACCCGCCGACCTTCGACAAGTTCACCGATCGTACGGGTGCGCCGGTGGGCCTGAGCGATGACCAAGTACCGACTTACAACAGCTATGACAATGCCGTGCTGTACAACGATTTTGTGGTATCGAGCCTGATCAAGGACTTCGCCAAGACCGATCCCAATGGCTTCTTGCTGTACCTGTCCGACCACGGCGAAGACGTGTTCGACTCCGCTGGGCATAACACCTTGGGCCGTAACGAAGCCAAGCCGACAGCACCGATGTACACGATTCCGTTTATGGTCTGGGCGTCTCCAAAATGGCGTGAAACCCATGCTTGGAATTTCACCAGCGACCTCAGCCGCCCTTACAGCAGCTCACAGTTCATCCATACATGGGCGGATCTGGCGGGCATAAGCGCCAGCGAGCTTGATGACAAAAAGAGCTTGGTCAGCAATCAATTTGTGGCTCGCCCGCAACTGATCGGCAACCCCTACTCACGCCCACAAAAAGCCTTGATTGACTTCAGCCTGATCAAGCCTAAACACCCTGCTGTGGGTGAAGTGGCCAAACAATAGCAACACGGGGGGCGCCATTGGCGCCCCACCGTTATCTTGCCCTGCCTGAAATACCAAGAAACAACACCCCACCTCGCCCGGCTCTAATTACCTGCCCCTTCGTTCGTTTGAAGTTCTAACCCACTTCATAACAACGACCAAGGAGCAGGCAACGATGTTCGTGCCAATGACACGTACCATGACGCTAACCCTGGGCCTGATAAGCAGTGCCGTCAGCCCAACATTACTGGCCAGCGTTGAGGCACAGGATGATGCCGAAAAAAACATTCGCCCGCTGGAACTGGGCAGCACCCGTGTTACTGCCCAAGGGCTCGGTGCTACTACCGAAAACACCGGTTCATACACCACAGGCTCAACCAGTACCGCCACCAAACTCAACCTGAGCCTTCGCGAAACCCCCCAGTCGATTTCTGTCGTCACCCGCCAAGAACTCGATGACTTCAACCTCAACACCCTGACCGAGGCCATGCGCCATACCACGGGCATCGTCGTGCAACATAACGACTCGGACCGAGTGAGTTATTCGTCCCGCGGTTACACCATCAGAAACTTCCAGATTGACGGGATGCTCAACACCTTCAGTTTTATGAAGTCTGACGCCGACACCATTATTTACGACCGCATTGAAGTGATACGAGGCGCCACCGGCTTGACTACCGGCGCGGGCGATCCTTCGGGCACCATCAACATGATCCGCAAACGTCCAACCCATGAACTGGCCGCCAAGGTTGGGGCCCGTGGCGGCAATTACGACGACTATTACAGCTTTGTCGATGTTGGCGGCCCACTGGCCTTCGATGGCCGTTTACGCGGACGAACAGTGCTGGCTTACCGCGACAGCAAATCGTTTCTCGATAACTACGCCATCAAGCGTGAAGTGGCCTACGGGATACTCGAAGCCGATCTGACCGACGACACCACTGTAGCGGTGGGGTATGACTATCAAGACAAACAAGTACAAGGCACCTCTTGGGGCACCCTGCCCTACTGGAACGGCACAGGTGATAAAGCCAAACTTGGGCGCTCAACCAACTGGGCCACGCCGTGGAGTTCATGGCCCATGAAAGACAACACCGCGTTCGCCACCCTCGACCAGCGATTGCTCAATGACTGGCACCTAAAAGCCGCCTACACCCATCGCACCAGCGATGCTGACGGCAAGGTGTATTACGCCGGTGGCGGCTTCCCGAATGCTGATGGCACCGGCATGCAGGCTAATAGCAAGCACTTCACTGGCGATGAAAACATGAGCGCCATCGACATTAATGTCTCAGGCACCTACCCCTTATTCGGCCAAGAGCACGACTTGATGGTGGGCTACGGCCAAGCCAAAAACGAAAACACATCGCCTTGGCTAATTGAGCGCAATCCGGCTGGCTACACCAACGTCCCAAATTGGCATGATCTTAGTGGCATTCCTAAATACCAAGACATCAACACCGGGCTGCAAGCCAGCCGCGACATAATCCAACAAAAAGCAGGCTACCTTGCCACTCGCTTTAACCTCACTGACACATGGCACGCCGTGCTGGGTACGCGTTATGGCAGTTGGGAAAGTACAAACAGCCGCAAAGAGTACGATGAGAAAACGTACCAACTCACCCAGCGCAAAAAAATCTCACAGCAACACAACGACATGCTCACCCCTTACGCCGGGCTTTTGTATGACGTTACTGAACACTTCACCGCTTATGTGAGTTACACCGACATCTTCAATCCGTCCGAAGAAAAGAATGCCTCAGGCTCTTACCTTGAGCCCGTGGTGGGTAGTAACTACGAAGCAGGCTTCAAAGGCAGTTTCCTGGACGAGCGCTTGAACCTGTCAAGTGCCGTGTTCTGGAGCAAACAAGACAACGTGCCTGTGGTGGATGACTCCGTCCCGCGCGGGCCAAATGGCGAAGAGGCTTACAAGTCTGCGGGCAAGGGCAACAAGGTCAACGGGTTTGAAATTGAACTGGCCGGCGAAGTCATGCACGACTGGAACATGATGGCCGGTTATACCTACACCCACTCACGAGACGGCGAAGGCAAGCGCATGAACTCCACCTCGCCGCTGAACATGGTCAAGCTTGCGAGCACTTACCGCCTGCCCGGACAATGGAGCGCCATGACAGTAGGGGCTGCGGCTAACTGGCAAAGCGAAATTTTCCGCGCAGCCTACCGCCCGACAGGTGCGAAAGACACGAACGGTGAGCCCGTTACATTGCGCGAGGACATCACTCAGAAGTCCTACACCTTGGTTGATTTGATGGCACGGTACGAGTTCGACAAACACATCTCGGCCAGTTTGAACGTGAAGAACGTGCTGGATCAGAAGTACTACGAAAACGTTGGTTTTTATAACGGTGTCTTCTGGGGTGATCCGCGCACCGTCAGTCTGGGTCTGGAGTGGACGTTGTAGGCTTGTGAGGTGAGTCATTGATCACCGCTGCCACAGGCTGCAAAGGGCACGCGATTACCCACCCTTTGCAGCCTGTGGCAGCACTTACAGGTATTTATTCCAAAACAACATGCGGCCATAAGCCGGATCAAGTTGCCCATCGCTGAACCCGAACTTGCGATATGAGCCTTGAGCCACGTCATTGCCCTCCAACACTTCAAGGGTGATCTTGCAGCAACCGCGCTCACGGGCAATGTCTTCCACTTTAAGCAGCATCTTTTGGCTCAACCCCAAACCACGAAACGTATCCACGACAGACACATCGTGCACATTGACCAAAGGCTTGCCCGCAAAAGTCGAGAACCCTTCAAAACAATTCACCAGTCCTGCCGCTTCGCCCTTCACAAAAGCCAGCACGCTGAACGCGTGAGCGCGTTTTGCCAGTTCAGCCGGCAACCGCTCCAACACGTCTTCTGACAACGCCTGGCCGCCGCCCATCGGGTCTTTGGCGTAGTGATTCAACACGTCTCTGACGGCCTGAGCGTGGACCGGGTTTGTATAGTCTGCTTGCACCACCACAACATCCGACATTGCACGTAATCCTCAACAACGCTGATCAGGAGTGGCTATTTATGACAGCCTCAACTACCGGCGTGCAAGGACGGATCAATCGCCCGCATCAATTCGCCGACTTGCAGGGCCAGCGTGTGGGTATCGGCATAAATCAGGACGTGCTTGAACTGCGGGTTGTCCTTGCGGTATTCAGCCACATCAACAATCGCGCCGCCGGCCATGTCCTGATTGATCAACAGCAAGTCAAAGTCATGGTCCTGAGCATCACGCAACCCAGCGAGCGCTTCGCGGCTATACAAAGGCGCGACGCGGTAATAGCCAAAATCGTTCAACACTCTTTCGACTTTTAGCGCCCGATGAGCATCGGTATCGGCAATGAGTATTCGTAATGATTTAGTTGGCATTTGAGTTAAACCTTGATCAACAGTATTTCGTTAACCATCAAGGCAGTACACCTCGACAACACTGCACCAAATAGGGATTTTCAAGAGGTTTTCAAGCCCCTTGGTTGTGGTGTTAAAACGACTCACGGGGGCGTTCGTATTGCTCCAGTGAGGCGCCAAGGTTTTCCATACTCAGATGCAGGGCATCCACGCGTTCTATGAGCAACTGCGCCTCATTCGATTGGCAAGCTGCCTCCAATTGTTCGCAACATACGACTAACCCTTGCGCGCCGATCAGTCTGGCCCCGCCTTTAACGCCATGAGCCAGCGCCATCAATCCTGCTCGATCGTTATTCAGGAACATCTCAACCAAACGCGCCTGATCCTGACGGTTACTGCGGGCCAAGGTAACCAACAACTCATCAACCAACCTGTCATTGCCTTGGCTCAACTGTTTGAAGTAACTCAAATCAATTTCGCCTTTAGCCAAAACCGGCGCATTCACCTCCAGCGCAGTACTCGCCAAACAAGCGCTCAAGTCCTTAAGACTGATGGGCTTGAACAGACAATCGTCCATGCCCGCCTCGTGACAACGTTCAATTTCCTCAGGTTGCGCATTGGCGGTTACGCCAAAAATCAAGCAAGGCTCAAGCAACAACGCCTGCTCTTGCGCACGAATGGCACGGGTTAGCTCGTAGCCATTCATCACGGGCATGTTGCAGTCGGTCATCACCACATCGAAAGCTGCATTGCACCATTCAGCCAAACCCAGCGCTCCGTTTTCGGCATCAATCACGCGATGCCCCAAAAAATTCAACTGCTGAGACAACAACATCCGATTAGCCGGGTAATCATCCACCACCAAAATGTTCAACGAGCGCGTAGCGATCAATTCAGGCGCCACAACAGCAGTGGGTTGCTGCTGTTCAAGCCTCAGCACCTCCAGCAAAATCTCAACCTGCGTACCCACCCCGGCAACACTGCTCAATTGCAACGAGCCCCCCATCATTTCGCACAGCGTTCGGCTAATCACCAACCCAAGCCCTGAACCGCTACGGGCCGATTGAGCGTTATTACTGGCTTGGGCGAAAGGGTTGAACAAACGCTGTTGGTCATCTTGAGAAATACCGATCCCCGTGTCCTCAACCCGCAAACAGATCGACACATGCTGTGGGTCATGGCCAGGCATAAGGTTCAAGATCAACCGCACCTGCCCTTCATCCGTAAACTTGATGGCGTTACTCAGCAGGTTCGAAACGATCTGTTTAAACCGCAAAGGGTCAATCAGCACATCTGTGACTGCAGCTTGCGGCGCCAGTTCACACATCAGACTCAGATGTTTCTGGCGTGCCAGCCCATCAAACATTCTCACTACCGCCTCTACCAGCGCCTGCACATTAGCGCGTACAGGATTTAACGAGAGATGCCCGGACTCAATGCGTGCGATGTCCAAAATATCGCCAATCAAATCAAGCAATTCGTGGGCTGCCCCGGAAGCCACCTCGATGGCAAAGCGATCCATGACGCCTTGATCCGCCTTTTTCAGCGCCAGCTCAAGCATGCCAATCACCGCGTTCATCGGCGTGCGGATTTCATGGCTCATGGTGGCCAAAAAGGTGGTCTTAGCCCGATTGGCCTCATCAGCATCCTGCTTGGCGACTTGCAATTGCTCCATCAACTGCTGGCGTCGGGCTATCGTGCGACGCAAGTAGGCAATCCAGCCCAACGCCACCAATAAAAGGGCCGCCGCAATCGAAAATCCCTGAATAATCGCTGCGCGATTGCGTAACCAATAACTCTCGCCCTCCAACGTGTCGCTACGCCAGCGATTGGTCAGCACACTCATTTCTTCTGGGGCAATGCTCAACAGTGCTTTATCCAGAATCGCATTCAACTCAGAGGCCCCGTGCGCAGTGGCAAAACCAATCTGAGCCGGCTGCGTGCCGACGGTACTGGTGATGTGTAGCTGCTGACTAAACCTTCGCGAGATCACATAACGCGCACTGATCAGCGCATTGATTGCCGCATCAGCCTTGCCCTGCGCAACCATGTTCATGGCCTCAGCAGCATTGTCGACCTCCAGCAACTGAATACGCGGATAGTGATGCGACAAAAACTCACGCAACACATTGCCCTTCACCAGAACCAAACGCCGGTAGGCCATTTCATCCAGGGTGCTTGGGCTTTTGGCCCCAATGCGCGTAATCAACACGAAAGGCGTTGTCAGATACGGTCGGGTAAAGCGCAGGAGGCTTTCGCGATCGCTGCTGGGCGTAAAGGCGCCTATCAGATCGGCCTCACCGGAGTTAACCAGTTGTATCAAGTTCTCAACTGACTGGCCTTTAACGGTTTCGAACTCAATGCCGGTACGGGCACTGATTTTCGACAGCACGTCGGCACTCACTCCTTTAAACACACCCTGCTCATCAAAAAACGATAACGGCAAATACTGATCATTGATTGCCACTTTCAAGCGCGGGTGTTCATCCAGCCATCGCTGTTCACTCGACGTCAGATCAAGCTGTGATTGGCTACTGACCTGCGGCCCCTCCGTACTCCAGCGACGCACAATCGTCATACGATCGCTGGGCGGGATAGCGGTCAACGCCACGTTAACCAGACGCAGCAATCGAGTGTTTTCACGTTTGAGGGCAAAAGAAAAGGGGCTGGCCTCAATACGTGAAAAATCGCCCAATTGAACATTATTGAGGTAGTTCTTGTTGATCAGATAATTGGCGCTGATGAAGTCCCCAAGGTAAACATCGGCCTGCCCGAATGCCACTGCGCCTATCGCTGCCAGAGTTGAGGGGTACAGTTGCACCATCGCCTTGGGGTAAAACGCTGCGACTTTGTCCGGCGGCAAATAATGATCGAGGATCGCCAAGCGCTTGCCTGCCAAATCCATCGGCAAAGTTTGCGGGTCGCTGCTGCGGGTGACGAGTGTGGGGGAGTCATCGGCATAGGCGAGGCTCAATCCCAATTTGCGGTCCTGAGCTTCAAAGCCGTTGGCGCTGCTCAACACATCCAGCTCGCCACGCTTAAGTGCTTCCAGTGCCAGAGGCCTGGACGCATAGCGTTTAACCGAAATATTGACCTGCAATAACTGTGATAACAGTTGCACGTAATCGGCAGTCAATCCTTCGAAATCCTGCCCATTGGCCGTCATATCAAACGGGGGGTAATCGGGTGCAGAAATACCGAGATTCAACGTGCCCTTTTGCTTGAGCCACTGCCAATCCGCTTGCTCAAGTTTCACTTGGTACGCATCAACATTCGATCGGCCCAATAGCCGCATGTTCTGCACTTTTGGCTCTGCCCAGGCGTGCAGAACCGGATCAAACCCTAACACTGCGATAAGGCTTAACCACCACAAGCTTTTCATTTAAATCAGCTGATTACGTTTGGCAAAATCGGCCAGATAGACCACAGACTTCATATTTAGCTTTTCGATCAACCGCGCCTTATAAGTGCTGATTGTCTTACTGCTCAACATCATGTCTTCTGCGATTTGTTTATTACTCAGGCCTCGGGCAAGTTGCTGCAAAATAGTTAACTCACGGTCGGAGAGGCGTTGAATCATTTCGGCCTCAGACAGTGTTGAGTCGCTGTTACGCACAGAGCTTATTTTAAGGTTTGGAAAAAACATATAGCCGCTCATGATGGCCTTGATTGCTCTGAGCAACTCATTGAGGTCTTGGGATTTGGTGACAAATCCATCGGCCCCGGCCTTCATGCAGCGTTGCGAATAAAACAGAGCGGGCAGCGACGTCAGTATCAAAATACGGCTGGTCACGCCCGAACCTCTAATGCGGCTGATGACTTCAAGCCCGTCCAGCCCTGGCATGCTGATATCCAGAATAATCAGATCGGCAGCGTAGTCACGCGCCATCTGAACCGCTTCAACACCATCTTTGGCTTCTCCCACCACCTTGAAACTTTGGCCACTCAGCATCATCGCCATTGCTGAGCGAATAAGTGAGTGGTCATCAACAATCAAAACTCTATACATTTACATACCTACTATTAGCCAATAGCGTCGCCACGTTAAACGCGCCAAAAATATTTTTGTGAATAGATCTCGCTGGCAATATTCCAAATAGCTATGCGTATGAGTGATAAATAAAGTATAGGAAGGTTTTTATCTTTTTCATGTTCACGCAGTAAACAATTTGAGTGCGACAGACCGACACCTGAAGAAAATCAAGCGGCAGATAATCACCAATTTTTCGGTCAAGGGATGAAGGGGGGCACCCACTTGTCTTGTAGGTTTTTTCCCAACCATGACAAGTGGTTAGCTCTCCTCGCTTTACTCGGTGGTGCTTGGACTCCAAAAAGCCTGGAGTACCAAGGTTGATGTAGAGATGCGCGCAATCAGAGCGTCCAGCTCATCGCCGTCCACTGACGTTGCCATCAAGGTGCCCTCAATTTCGACCTCATCCTGACCAAAGGCATGTACATCCAAGTCACTTGCCGGGTAGTTACTGCGTTCCAGTTCAGCTTCCAGCAGCGCCAGTACAGCCTTTTGCTGGTGACGACGGGCAATAACGTAAACCATGTACGTCACCTCCGTTGAAATCACATCCAACGGCTGGCGATTGATGTTATTAACGATAGGCCTGAGCAGGGTGTTTGCCGCCAACACAAACAACGTGCCGAGCAACGCCTCAAGGATCAGATCGGCCCCGGCACACGCCCCCACTGCGGCTGAAGCCCACAACGTTGCCGCGGTGTTAAGCCCGCGAACATTCCCCTCTTCGCGCATGATGACCCCGGCGCCTAAAAAACCAATGCCCGACACCACATACGCCACCACCCGCACGGCACCCTCCGATCCGCCCAAACGACTGGCCATATCGACAAAAATTGCCGCGCCCACCGCCACCAATACGTTGGTGCGTAAACCTGCGGTGCGCTGGCGATATTGACGTTCAAAGCCAATCAGCCCACCCAAGATAAATGCAGAGCCAAGGCTGACCAGGGTGTCGACCAGCGAAGCCAGGTTGATGTTGTCGATTGCTTGCATACATCACTCCTTGATAGTCGCCACCCGTAGAAGCTGGCATAAAGCCGTTACCGATTTACTGCCAACCGAACTTACGAATGTAAAACCCTTTCACGGCCTGAGTCAGCGCCATGTAGGCCAACAGAATCATCGGCAGGAACACAAAGTACATGGACGGTAGCGCCTGCAATTTAAAGTAGCTGGCCAACGGCCCCATCGGTAGAAAAATACCCACCGCCATAATCACTCCGGTCATCACCATCAGCGGCATGGCAGCGCGGCTCTGCAAGAACGGTATTTTTGGCGTGCGGATCATGTGCACGATCAGGGTTTGCGTCAGCAGCCCGACCACGAACCAGCCTGACTGAAACAGAGTCTGGTTTTCCGGCGTGTTGGCTTGAAACACGTACCACATCAGGCAAAACGTCAGAATGTCGAAGATTGAGCTGATTGGCCCAAAGAACAGCATGAAGCGTCCTACGTCCGCAGGCTGCCAGCGCTGTGGTTTTTTCAGCAGCTCTTCATCGACGTTATCAAACGGAATGGCAATCTGAGACACGTCGTACAGCAAGTTCTGAACCAGCAGGTGCATCGGCAACATGGGCAGAAACGGGATAAACGCACTGGCCACCAGCACCGAAAACACATTTCCGAAGTTGGAACTGGCGGTCATTTTGATGTACTTGAGCATGTTGGCGAAGGTTCTGCGCCCCTCCAGCACCCCCTCCTCCAGCACCATCAGGCTTTTTTCCAGCAGGATGATGTCAGCGGCTTCTTTGGCAATGTCCACTGCGCTGTCGACCGAAATACCGATATCAGCTGTGCGCAGAGCGGGAGCGTCGTTGATCCCGTCGCCCATAAAGCCCACCACATGGCCATTAGCCTTAAGCAAACGTACGATACGTTCCTTGTGGGTCGGCGTGAGCTTGGCAAACACATTGGTGGTTTCAACTGCCAGTGCCAGCTGCGCGTCGCTCATACGCTCGATGTCATTGCCCATCAGTAAGCCTTGTTGCTCCAGGCCCACTTCTCGGCAAATTTTGGCCGTCACCAACTCGTTGTCGCCCGTCAGCACTTTGACTGCCACGCCATGTTCCGCCAACGCTTTGAGGGCGGGCGCAGTGCTTTCTTTGGGCGGATCAAGAAACGCCACATAGCCAATCAGGGTCATTGCCTGCTCATCAGCCACGCTGTATGTGTCGCGCCCCGCAGCCATAGAACGTGCCGCTACCCCCACAACGCGTAGGCCTTCTTCGTTAAACGCCGCCGTTACCTGACGAATGCGCGCAAGCAACTCATCATTCAATGCTTCGTCGCAATCACCGTGACGAACGGTCTTACAGACCGACAACACTTCTTCGACAGCGCCTTTGCAAATCAGCAGGTGCGGCTGATCCTGTTCTGCCACCACCACCGACATACGCCGACGAGTAAAGTCGAACGGTATTTCATCCACCTTGTTGAAGGCCGTGCCCACGTTCAATTCGCGGTGAACTTCAACATGCTCCAGCACCGCCACGTCCAGCAGGTTCTTCAACCCGGTCTGGTAATAACTGTTGAGGTAAGCCATTTCCAGCACATCGTCAGACTCTTGCCCCCACACATCGACATGTCGGGCCAGAAAGATTTTGTCCTGAGTCAAAGTGCCGGTTTTATCCGTGCACAGCACATCCATTGCACCGAAGTTTTGGATGGCGTCCAAGCGCTTAACGATGACTTTTTTACGCGATAAAAACACTGCGCCCTTGGCCAAGGTCGAAGTCACAATCATCGGCAGCATTTCTGGGGTCAAGCCCACGGCCACCGACAGCGCAAACAGCAACGCTTCGGTCCAGTCGCCCTTGGTAAAACCGTTGATGAACAACACCAACGGCGCCATCACAAACATGAAGCGAATCAACAACCAGCTGACTTTATTAACCCCGGTTTGAAATGAGGTTGGGCCACGATCCGTCGCCCCGACACGTTGTGCCAACGCCCCGAAATAAGTGTTATTGCCTGTGGTCAACACCACCGCAGACGCAGCGCCAGACACCACATTAGTGCCCATAAACAGGATGTTCTCCAACTCCAGCGGGTTGCTGGTCTGGCTGTCAGACTGACGCGCAAACTTCTCGACGGGCATTGACTCGCCCGTCATCGCCGCTTGGCTGACAAACAAGTCTTTCGCACTGAGCACCCGGCAATCAGCCGGGATCATGTCCCCCGCCGACAACACGATCAAATCCCCCGGCACCAGTTGCTTGATCGGCAACTCGATGCGCTGAGCGCCTTTGATCTGCAACGAAGCGCCATAGAACTTGCCGAAAACTGGCGCCGCATCAGCACTAAAGTCGCGACGCATGACAGTCGCGGTATTGCTGACCATCGCCTTAAGCGCATCGGCAGCCTTGTTGGACTTGGCCTCTTGCCAAAACCGCAGCACCGTCGACAACACCACCATGGTGCCAATCACCACCGCAGCTTGAACGTCATCGGTGGCCAGTGACACCGCCGCAAGCAAGGTCAGCAGTAAGTTGAACGGGTTTTTATAGCAGTGCCACAGATGCACCCAGCGACTAAGCGGTTGCTCGTGCTCAACCTCGTTAAGCCCGTGTTGCTGACGCAGTGCGTGAGCTTCGGCCTCGCTCAGACCATCGGTGTGAGTACCCAAGTGATCGATCAGTTCGGCGCTGTCGGTATTGGCGGCCACCACCAAAGTTTGTGCCAGCGTAGGCGGTACCTCACGACTAACCGTGGTGTTAGTCAGGCTGTCCAGCAAAGCCAGGCGCCGGAAGTGCCGGCCAAAGTGGCGAGTGCGCACAAAGCCTGCAAAAAATTCTTTCAGGGTGAGTTTCATGGTGCTACTCCTGCGCCGCCTGCGCTCACCCCGTAAAAGGGGCTACACAGGCGGCCTTAGTCTCGAACAATCATTCATGGCGTGTTATCTCGTGAGCGGGCCTGATGCCCGCCGTCAATGACGTGAACGCACTCGGCCCGGCAAGGCTGGCCGATGTTGGCGACGACGAATGTGCATAACAATGTTGCCCATAGTGATTCCCCTAACGTGCTACGTCAGCGGAGCCCGTAGCTGGTACAGGCGAGCGCAAGCCATTGGCCACAAAGGCAAGGCATACGCATGCGTCGTGCTGCAATCCGACGCAAATGGCCGGGATCACACACGCATCAGTGTCGATGAGAGGGCTGAGTGCTCAGACCGAAGGTGGCCTGATCGGGACGCCGCTTCTCGCTGGTCAGCAAGAAAACGACAGGGAAAACTGCGCGTTAGCTTGCCGAGAATGTGCCGGTGTTCAGAACCGGCCGACTACTGTCGCTCAAACTGGTACCCACTGAGGGACTCCGCTATTGATGAAAACGCCGGCAGCTTACGCCCGACGTTTTAGAGAGTAAACCGTAGAAAGACTTACGCTGGGTGAATCAAATGGATCTTCAGGAAGGGTTCAGTTTCAGCCCGCGAATGTCACTCAAAGCAACATTCGTGGGCAAATGAGGAGGTGTCAGCTGGCCGTCGCGAGCAAACGCTCAGCCGCAGTGGCGTGTTGGTTACGAGTTTTATCGTGGGCATACAGCGACGCTGAAATTTCTTCAGCGCGTATCGGCAGCACCGACAGCAGCGTGTCACTCAAACCATGACTGGCCTGACAGAAACCCTGCATGTAGATCCCGGCCTTACAACGTGCGTCTGTGGCAATGCGGTAATCGCGGCCCACTTCAAAATCACCCAAGTACTCAGCCAAAGGCGCCAGCAAGTGGCGGTGCATTTGTCGCTCGTAACCGGTGGCCAAAATCACCGCATCGTAGTGCTGCTCGCTCAACTGGCCATCGGCCGTGTTGCGTAACACCAGCTTGATGCCCTGCTCATCTGGCTCAGCGCTCTCAATGTGGGTCAGGCTGCGAAAGGCGTGACGAGCAATGCCGGATACTTTCTGACGATAAAAAGTCCCGTAAATACGCTCGATCAGGTCAATATCTACCACCGAATAGTTAGTGCTCTGATACTCGTTAATCAGCCGCTCGCGCTCGGCCGTGTTCTGCTGAAACACTAAATCGGTGAATTGCGGGGCGAACACCTCATTGACGAACGGGCTGTCATCGGCGGGCTTAAGCGCCGAACCACGCAAAATCAAATCCACTTGCGCCGAAGGGAAGCTGTCGTTCAAGTCGATAAACGCCTCCGCCGCGCTCTGCCCACCGCCAATGATTGCAATGCGCATCGGCTGACCGCTGACACACGGCTGCTTGGCCATACGCTCCAGATACTGCGAATGGTGGAATACCCGGCTGTCATCCTTGAGCGCCTTGAAAGCCGCCGGAATACGCGGCGTACCGCCCGCGCTCACCACCACTGAACGGGCCGTCCGTACCAACTGCTGACCTTGAGCATCACGAGAGATGACCCGTAGCGCTTCCACTTGCTGCTGGTGCATCACGGGCTCGATGGCCAGCACCTCTTCGCCATATCGGCTTTGCGCTTCAAAGTGCGACGCAACCCAGCGCAAGTAGTCATTGAACTCCATGCGGCAAGGATAAAAGGTTCCAAGGTTGATGAAATCCACCAAACGGCCGTGGGCTTTGAGGTAATTGACGAAAGAATACGGGCTTGTCGGGTTACGCAACGTGACCAGATCCTTAAGGAAAGAAATCTGTAACTCACTCTGTGTCACCAGGGTGTTGCCGTGCCAGCGGTAGTCTGACTGCTTGTCTAAAAACAGCGCATCCAATGGCCCTTGAACCTGCCCGCGTTCTTCCAGGGCGATGGCCAGAGCCAGATTGGAAGGCCCGAAACCGATGCCGATCAGATCATGAACGACGGCCGAAGCGATTGCCTGTGTCATTTCCAGTGTCCTCTGGGTGTGCCCTCAACAGAGGGAAGAAAAAGCCCGTAACCTGACTGGTCGTGGCCGATCAGCAAGTCGTCTGTTGAGTAGGAACGAGAACACGGAAATAAAATTTAGGCGTTGTCCCACTGCCGAATACGAATTCGGCAATGTTTCATGGCGTTGACAATGTGCTTCTCCACCACGCTGCGCGACACCCCGAGGCGCTCGGCAATTTCAGCATGGGACAAGCCTTCGAGCTTGCGTAGCAAAAAACTTTCGCGGCAGTTGGCGGGCAATTCGGCCAGCGCGCGCTGGATCATTTCAAGCCGTTGACCGTGGTCCATCGAGACTTGAGGCGAGGGGCTGAAAAACCGCTCTTCGGTGTCGAGCACTTCCAAAGGTTCAACCTGACGCAAGGCATTGCGCCGATGACCATCGATCACCAGGTTGAGGGCTGTGCGATATAAAAACGCCCGAGGCTGTTCAATCGGCTCATCACTGGAGCGCTCCAGCACTCGAACGTAGGCGTCATGCACCACATCTTCGGCAGCCTGGGCATTGCCCAATCTGGCGCTCAAAAAGCTCACCAGCTCGCGATAGTAGTTTTCCAACATGACTCCTGACCGCAATAAAGGCGGCAACATTCCATGAGCGCTGAAACAGGCCAGATTAAGTAGCGGCATGATGATGGCACTATTACCCGCGTAATTTATAGTAATTCTCATATAGATTTAAAGTGGCAAGGCTAAAACAGTCTTGAAATACTCAGCAACATATGAACAAACAACCGCCTAAATTCCTGACCAAACCCTTCGTTTACTCAACAGCTCCCCGTGTCTGTTGCTTTGTCGACAGCGTTCGCTATCGGGTCCATCAGACCGGCGGTACGAAGACGGGCCGACTCCTATTGGCCGGAACCCTGCATGAAACGCCCTCGACAGACCCGCCGTGCGTTACTCATCACCTTGTGTCTTCTGATCATCGCCGCAATTGTGGCGTGGCCGTTTCTGACGCCCGGCCGCGAAGCGTATGACACCGTACTTGTCACCCGTGGCGACATAGAAAGCAGTGTCACGGCCCTGGGCACGTTGCAGCCGCGCCAATATGTCGACGTGGGCGCACAAGCCTCGGGGCAAATTCATAAAATCCATGTACAGCCGGGCGATAGCGTTAAAGAAGGCCAACTGCTGGTTGAAATCGACCCTTCTACACAAACCGCCAAGCTCGACGCCAGCCGCTACGCCATTGAAAACCTCAAGGCCCAGCTGCAAGAGCAGCGGGCCCTGCACGATTTGGCCAAGCAAAAATACCTGCGCCAGCAAAACCTTGCCAAAGGCGGCGCCACACGCGAAGAAGACATACAAATAGCCTTGGCAGAGGTACGCACTACCCAAGCGCGTACACACATGTTCCAGGCCCAAATCCGTCAAGCTCAGGCCAGCTTGCGCAGCGACGAAGCCGAGCTGGGTTACACCCGCATTTATGCGCCCATGGCAGGCACTGTGGTGGCACTGGATGCGCGCGAAGGCCAGACCCTCAACGCACAACAACAAACGCCACTGATTTTGCGCATCGCCAAACTTTCGCCCATGACCGTTTGGGCTGAGGTCTCGGAAGCCGACATCGGCTACGTCAAACGCGGGATGCAGGCGTATTTCACGACCTTAAGTGGTGGTAACAGGCGCTGGAACAGCACCGTGCGCCAGATTTTGCCGGTGCCGCCCAAACCCCTCAATGAAGCCAGCCAAGGCGGCGGCAGCCCAGCCAGCTCCGGCAAAAGCGGCAGCGCACGGGTGGTGCTTTACACCGTATTGCTCGACGTCGACAACACGGATCAAGCCTTGATGCCCGAAATGACCACTCAAGTGTTTTTCGTCGCCAACCAAGCCAATGACGTGTTGCTGGCCCCCATTGTGGCGTTGCAAGGCAGCACCGCCGGTGACCGCCAAACCGCTCACGTGGTCACCAAAAACGGCAAGGTCGAGCCCCGAGATATCCGCACCGGCATCAGTGATCGACTCCGGGTACAAGTGCTCGACGGCCTGAACGAGGGGGATCATTTGCTGATCGGCCCGGCCACCGGCAGCGGAGGCTAAATGCCCACTCCCTTGATCGACCTGCAAGACATTCGCAAGGTCTACGGCGGCATCGACACGCCCGAAGTACACGTACTCAAAGGCGTTAGCCTGTCGATTCATGCCGGGGAATTCGTGGCGATCGTCGGTGCTTCAGGCTCAGGCAAATCGACGCTGATGAACATACTCGGCTGCCTTGATCGCCCCACCTCAGGCCGCTATCTGTTTGCCGGCCAAGACGTCGCCGGGTTTGATACCGACGAGCTTGCGTGGTTACGGCGCGAAGCCTTTGGTTTCGTGTTTCAGGGTTATCACTTGATCCCCTCGGCTTCGGCTCAGGAAAACGTCGAAATACCCGCGATTTATGCCGGCATGCCCGCCGCCGAACGCCACGCCCGCGCCCGCGCCCTGCTTGACCGATTGGGCTTGGCAGAACGCACGGCTAATCGCCCGCACCAATTGTCGGGAGGTCAACAACAACGCGTGTCGATTGCCCGGGCCTTGATGAACGGCGGGCACATCATTCTGGCCGACGAACCAACCGGCGCACTGGACAGCCACAGCGGCGCCGAGGTCATGACGCTGCTCGATGAACTGGCCAGTCAGGGCCATGTTGTGATCCTGATTACCCACGACCGCGAAGTGGCGGCACGGGCCAAACGCATCATTGAAGTGCGCGACGGTGAAGTCATCAGCGACAGCGCCAATGAAGCCGTTACAGCACGTCCCTGCAACAACCCAAAAACCTTGCAGGCTATCGACCTGCGCCAACGCCTGAACGAAGGCAGCGAAGCTCGCGGCGCCTGGAAAGGCGAACTGGTGGATGCCGTACACGCCGCATGGAGAGTGATGTGGATCAACCGGTTTCGCACCGCCCTGACCTTGCTTGGCATCGTCATCGGTGTAGCGTCTGTGGTGGTGATGCTGGCCGTTGGCGAAGGCAGCAAACAACGAGTCATAGCCGAAATGGGTGCATTTGGCTCGAACATTATTTACCTGAGTGGCAGCTCACCGCGCCCACGCGCGCCGCTGGGCGTGGTCACGCTTAACGACGTGGCCGCGCTGTCGACCTTGCCCCAAGTGAAAATGATCATGCCGATCAATGGCGCCGAGATCGGGGTGCGCTACGGCAACGTCGATCACACGATGTACACCGGGGGGAATGGCATCGACTTCTCGGCCATTTTCAACTGGCCCGTCGTGCAAGGCAGCTTTTTCACGCAAGCTGACGAAGACGCCGCTGCGGCGGTGGCGGTCATTGGCAAAAAGGTCCGTGACAAAGTGCTCAAGGATGTTCCCGACCCGATTGGCCAATACATCCTGCTAGAAAACGTCCCCTTTCGCGTGGTCGGAGTGCTGGCTGAAAAAGGCGCCAGCTCGGGCGATTCAGACAGCGACACACGCATCGTTGTGCCCTACTCCGCCGCCAGCGTGCGCCTGTTTGGCTCTCATAACCCGGAATACGTGGTAATTGCCGCAGCGGATGCACGCAAGGTTCAGCAGACTGAAAAAGCCATCGAACAACTGATGCTCAAACTTCACAACGGTAACCGTGATTTCGAAATCACCAACAACGCCGCCATGATTCAGGCAGAAGCGAAAACCCAAAACACCCTGTCGTTGATGCTGGGCTCAATTGCCGCTATTTCCTTGTTGGTGGGCGGAATCGGCGTGATGAACATCATGCTCATGACCGTACGCGAGCGAACCCGTGAAATTGGTATTCGCATGGCCACCGGCGCTCGTCAACGCGACATCTTGCGCCAGTTTCTGACCGAAGCCTTGATGCTGTCTGTGGTCGGGGGCGTAGCAGGTATCGCACTGGCCTTTTTGGTCGGCGGCGTGCTGTTGTTATGTGACGTGTCAGTGGCGTTTTCAATGGCCGCAGTGCTCGGCGCCTTTGGTTGCGCACTGGTGACCGGCGTTATTTTCGGCTTCATGCCGGCCCGCAAAGCTGCCCGGCTTGACCCGGTGACGGCCCTTACCAGTGAATGATCTATTGATGAAGCCGTCTTTGAGCTTGCTGACGGCGTGCCTGCTGCTGGGCGCGTGCAGTCAGTCCCAACCCCGTCCTGACTCAGCTGTTGTGCCACCCTCTGCTTGGCAATCGCCTCACTCATTGGCCAAACAACAGGGCAACACACAATGGTGGACACACTTCGCCAGCCCCGAACTCAATCGTTTGATTGCTCAGGCCCGGGCTGGCAGTTATGACTTGGCCGCTGCGGTGGCTCGCGTGCAACAAGCGCAGGCTAGCGCCGTGATTGCCGGGGCACCTTTACTGCCCGAAGTGAAGTTTGGCGGCAGCGGCAATCGCGAAAAACTGCTGCGCGGCAAAGGCTACAGCCAGTTGGACGCCAGCGACGACAACAAGGCGGTGGACTTCTTTGATACCAACCTGACCGCCAGCTACGAAGTGGACTTCTGGGGAGGCAAAGCCGCGGCCCGTGACAGCGCACTACAAGCACTCAAAGCCAGCGAGTTTGACCAGGCAACGGTTGAGCTGACCCTGCTCAGCGGCGTCGCCGCTGGTTACGTACAAACCCTGGCCTTCGACGAGCAACTGCGTATTGCCCGGCTTAATCTGGCCAACGCACAACGTGTATTGCAGGTGGTACAAACCCGCTATGACGCAGGCTCTGCCACAGCACTCGAACTGGCCCAGCAAAAAAGCCTGGTTGCCGGTCAGCAGCGGCAATTGCCGTTGGTGGCACAACAGGCGCAAGAGGCACGCATCACCCTCGCCGTGCTGCTCGGCCAACCGGTGCAACACCTCGCGCTGGGAAGCACGTCTTTTGCCCAACTGCATTGGCCCAGCATCGGCAGTGGGCTGCCCAGCGAACTGCTGAGCCGTCGCCCAGACATTGCCAGCGCTGAAGCCAAACTAGCCGCCGCTCAAGCCGATATCACCGTGGCCCGTGCAGCAATGCTGCCCAGCCTGACGTTAGGTGCAACCCTGGGCTCGGGGGCAGACCGTTTGGGCGATATACTGCGCAGCCCGTTTTACAACCTGACAGCCGGGCTGGCCGCCCCCATCTTTAACAACGGTCGCCTCAGCGCCGAGCGGGACAAAGCCACAGCCCGCCAGCAAGAACTCCTGCAAACCTATCGTGCGAGCATCATCAGCGCGTTTGCGGACGTTGAAAAAGCCCTAAACAGCATCAGCGGGCTGGATCAACAACGCCAATGGCAAGACGAAGAACTCAAACAAGCCCAGCAAGCATTCGACATAGCCCAGAGCCGCTACTCCGCTGGGGCTGAAGTGCTGCTGACGGTATTGCAAACCCAGCGCACGCTGTATCAAGCGCAAGACCAAAACGTGCAACTGCGCTTGGCGCGCTTACAAGCCAGTATCGCCCTCTACAAAGCACTGGGCGGGGGTTGGCAACCCCTCTAACTACCTCGCCTATAAGAGCGCGAGCAAGCTCGCGCCTACGAGGTGAACACCGGTTTAAGGCTTGATCGACAGGTGCCGCGCATACCACGGGCGACGCGGTATGCGGCGAAACAGGCTAGCAATACTCTTTTCGTCACCAAAGGTAATGCGCAACGCCAGCTTCATGGTCTCAGGGTCCATCTCCACCGTTTTACCAGCGGCCAAGCCCGGGGTGGTGCTGCACCCGTGAGTGATCGGCCCCAACCAAGGGTCATCCACTTCAACCCAACGCCCCGGCGCAAACCACGGCACGCCATTGACGTCCTGCCGGGCAAGCTCACCGGGGTGGAAGCGTTCGTGGGCTTTAAACCAATCTTCAAGACGATCATCGATCCAGCCGTGAAAGCTCCAGAACACCGGGTTCACGTGGGATGAAAACGGGTCACCCAAAAAGTCGTTTTGCGCCACATACCAACGGGCAGCAAAATCTGCCGGATCACGGGCCATAGGCACCGGGGCGCCATTGGAGGGATCACGCGGCACTGAGGCCCAGCGCATGTGCAGCCAGTCGTGCAAGCCCAACTCAACTTCGGAACCGAACTGGCCCAGCGTCAGGGTCGATAAATAACGCGGGTCGCGGTAGCGCGACTCCCACACCTCAAAATTGCTGTGATAGGTTTCAGGCTGTTTGATATCACTGAGCCACTGAGTGTAAAAGTCATCCCCTTCCGCCAACCAAGTGGGTGGCAAAGCGCTGCCATCGTGGTTATCGAAGTAGCGAGCAAAGCCCGCACGGTCGCGCTCAAGCTCGGGCTGGGGCATTGGGAAGGCAGGCCATGAAGGCAAGTGCTGCATCGAACGCGCAGTGCGCAGCATGTGCCGGTGCATAAAGAAAAAATCCACGCCCGAGCCGTTACGATCTTTGCGCGGGCCGCGAGCATCACGCTCCTTGTCGCGCTGCCCCGGCTGCCAGCCAATGCCTCGCAGGGCGTTGCGTTTTTCTTGGGACAGCTCGTGCCACGTATCACGCGAGGCATGCCAAAGCTGGTGAAACAAGCGATGTTCGGGCGACACCAGCCACGCCAACAAGGTTGGGTTGAGGCCTATACGCTCGCGGGCCTCCGGGAAGGTGCGCTTGAGCGCCACAAAGTGGTTGTCTTGTTCGGGCAGCGACAAGGCCCGATCCAGACGTTGCACTCGCCCACTCAAGGTGCCGCTGCCCGCGTTGCCGTACATGCCCCAGACTTCATCGAGGCTAAAACTGAACTCATAGTCGGGCAGAGCGTTAAGCGAATCTGCCCGCGTCAAACGCCAGTGCATTCGCTTGGGATCTGGCGCAACCAGATCGCCCAAAATCCGATAACGCGGAGTCTGCGACCCGTGCAGTGCCTGCGCCGTGTCGAGGTAGCCGCGCACACCACGGCCTCGCGGCGCAACATCCAGCCACAGCTCCAGATCATCGGCAGGCAAGCCCTCAAGCCCCGCATCAGCTCCACCGAAACGAATAGTCCACAGCCCGCGCAGTTGATTGGCCAACTGTTGCCCCGCCGTGTCAGCCAGATCGACTGTGGCCTCGCCGGGCGTGACCGGCTCATCGACCCGTGTCAATTCACGATGCCCAAAATATGCCGCTGGCGCCGCTGCGCCAGTGATTGCCAAACCGGCGATAAACCATCGTCGAGAAATCGTCATTGCCCTACCTGTCCCAGCCTGAATGCAGGCGTTATCCAAGCTAGAACGTTTGTTCAACGACGAAATTTAGCCCACTGCGCACTCATTCAGCCCAGGAACTCTGCCTGCGCTACGGGATCAGTGATTCATGATCTGGAGTCAAGACTGCTTTGCTTGGATGGCGGTTTTTCCCATCGGGCAAGGCGTAGATACTCAGCCTCATTCTTACGCCCTCAAAGGAGTTATCCATGACAGTCCCTGCATTTGGCCTCGGTACATTTCGCCTCAAGGGCCAAGTTGTTATTGATTCAGTCAAAAACGCTCTGGCTCTGGGCTATCGTGCGGTCGATACCGCGCAAATTTACGAGAATGAAGCCGATGTTGGTCAAGCCATTGCCGACAGTGGTGTGGCCCGCGATGAGCTGTTTATTACCAGCAAGATTTGGGTCAGCCACTTCGCCAAAGACGCATTGATCCCAAGCCTCAAAGACAGCCTGAAAAAGCTGCGCACCGACCACTTGGACTTGACGCTGATTCACTGGCCATCGCCCAACAACGAAGTGCCCGTCGCCGAGTTTATGCACGCGTTGCTGGAGGCCAAGCAGCATGGCCTGACCAAGCACATTGGCGTCTCCAACTTCACCATTGAGCTGATGAAACAAGCCATTGCGGCTGTAGGCGCTGAGAACATCGCCACAAACCAGATCGAACTTCACCCGTACTTGCAGAACCGTAAAGTGGTGGAGTTCGCACACAGCCAAGGCATCCATATTACGTCATACATGACACTGGCCTACGGCGAAGTGCTGAAGGATCCGGTGATCAACGCCATCGCCGCACGGCATAACGCGACCGCCGCACAAGTCACGCTGGCGTGGGCAATGCAGTTGGGTTATTCGGTGATTCCGTCGTCAACCCGGCGCGCCAACCTTGAGAGCAACCTCAAGGCCTGCGCACTCAAGCTGACCGATGAAGACATGGCGCAAATTGCCGTTTTAGATCGCGGCCATCGCCTGACCAACCCCCAGAGTGTGGCGCCTGAGTGGGATTGATAGAGCTGCCTGAGCCATGGCCGCAGCGTTAATGGAGCCCGAAACGTTGCAACTGCATTTCTTGCAAACGGCTCAGGGTGCGGCGAAAGGCAAATTCTAAATACCCTTGCGTGTAGAGCTGATCCATCGGCACCTGGGCTTCGACACACACAGGGACTTTGCGGTCGTAACATTCGTCGATTAACGCAATAAAACGCCGCACGCTGTCGTCGTATTTGGACAGCTGCGGCAATTCACGATCCCCCGCCTCAACCTTGACAGCGCCGTCTTCAGTGCCGCGGGCAATTTTGCCTTCACGTTGCTCGGCACTCAGGCAAGGCACATCACTCAACAAAATCACCTTAAAGCGATCACATAGCTCCATAAACTCGGTGGCGGCCAATGGCTGTTCGCACAGTTCGTGGAAGTTGCACCAAAGCACGGCCTCACTGGCCTGAATCACATTCAGCCCTCGATGCCCAAGGCTGACCGGGTTGTCAGACACCTGCTGGTCTTGCGTGAGCTGCGTGAATATGTGCCCCATCACACCGGGCTGACCCTCCTGCGTCACCCAGTAACGCTGATGCGCAATGCCGGGGTGCAAGCGATGATCCTCGACGCCGTTTACTGACACGATGTCCATGTGTTTGAGAATGGCGGTGATTGCCGGGGCAAAACGGTCGCGGTTAAATCCGTGGCCATAGAGTTGCTCCGGCGGCTGGTTGGAAGTGCAGACCAACACCACGCCTTCCTCGAACATCACTTCAAACAAACGCCCCAGAATAATTGCGTCACCAATGTCATTGACGAACAACTCATCGAAGCACAGCACTCGCACTTCTTTGGCCAAACCCTGAGCCAGGGCCTTCAGCGGATCTGGCGTGCCGATCAGTTGAAACAGGCGTTGATGTACCCACTGCATGAAGTGATGAAAATGCTGACGCCGGGCTGGCACCCTTACGTTTTGGTAAAACTGATCCATCAGCCAGGTTTTGCCACGCCCCACAGGGCCCCATAAATAGACGCCGTCGACCGATTGAGTACCGTTATGCAACGCCTCGTGGCAACGTTGCAACGCCTGAATTGCCCGCCATTGCGCCGGGTCATGGACAAAACCTTGCTGCTCGATCGCCTGCTGGTAGGCGCTTAGAGGGGTTGGGGCATTCATTGGGATAACGGGCTCCTGAATCGGTGGCGCCAGTATGCCAGCAAGGCAGCGGTTTTCGGCACTTGAAATCCCCTCAGTCATCACCACATTGTTACCCATCCAGTAATAGAGCATTTTGCCATTAGGGCTTTTTACTTTTAATAATCGGCGTAAACTTAGCACCATGTCTTAAAGGTTAATTGTCACAACGCGGTACTTCGCACGGCCCCATTATGTATTCAAGGGCGCCGTAACTTCTTCCCGCCCATCGGCAAATGAAGTCAGTCAGTTTTAACTCTTGATTACTTTAAAGGCCACACCATGAAAAACTTAATTGCGTTATTTCTTGCCGGCTTTGCAACTGTTGCACTGGCCAACGAAACATCAACATCACAGACGCCCACCGTTGAAAACTACACGTACGGGTCAACCTTGGACATTGCCAAAGTGATTAGCATGTCTAACATCCCCAAGGTCTGTAAAGTAGTGCCCGCGCAAATGACCTACGAAGACCATCAAGGTCAGCGTCACACCGTTGAGTACCAAGTAATGGGCGACGGCTGCAGCACGCACTAATCACAATGGTTGCACGCACGGATGCGACCCCAAACCCCCTCGTTTGAGGGGGTTTTTTATGGCTTTAAAAAAGCGGCGCATTATTACCAATTTGACAACACTTATTGTCTTTCTTTTGACTTTAATCACTGTTCCAAACGCGTATTCTATGTTCATCCCTCGACGCAACATTGAAACAGGGCACGGTACTTCGTGTTACGCCACCTGACTCACCCGCGTAACAACTTCTCCCGCCCACTCGGCAATTGAAGTCAGTGATTCGTGATTGTTTTAAGGTCTGAATAATGAAACGTTTGATCGCTTTAGCATTGATTGGTTTTTCGACACTGGCCGCGGCTGACGAACTTCAAGTTGCACAACAACCTGCTGTAGAACAGTACACTTATGCCACTGACCTGGACATTGCCAATGTTATTAGTGTTACGCCCTCTGCCGATGTATGCGAAGTTGTGCCAGCGCAAATGATTTATGAAGACCATCAAGGTCAGCGTCATATCCTTGAGTACCGCGTGATGGGTAATGGTTGTTCCAACGGTTAACACCCGAACAATTTGCACAAAAAAAGCCTCCTTAACGGAGGCTTTTTTGTGAGCAGCAGGTGTCTAGAATCAGTCTTTCTTCTCAGAAATCACCTTGCCGGTTGAATCCAGTGTCGTTTCGACTTCGACTTCGACACCATCAATCTTTTTCACACCTTCGGCTTTCCAGATGCCAGTAGCCGGGTTTTCCAGCTCAAGTTTCTTAATCGTGATGTAACCATTTTTAGTCTTAAGGACTTCAACAGCCTCTTTGGAGAACGCCCAGTTCGGATCAACAGGCTGGGCCATCGCAGCGCCGGAGCTCAACAAAACAGCAGCAGTCATTGCAGCAGCAAAGGTTTTCTTCAACATTGTCATAACTCCATTAATTGATGTTGCGTCGGGGACTTGCTTGCCGCAGTAACCGTAGCAGATAAAAAAACAGCCATGATGTGGAAATGACATGCTTTTGACATAGCTCATGTTCTCGTTAGCGCCAACACGGGGTTAGAATGCGCAACACCAAGGAGAGCAAATGAGCGAAACACGCCTCACTGAAGCCCAATACGATGCCATTACTGAAGCAGCCGCTCAGTGGTGCATGCGTTTGCACGAACCCGATTGCACTGACCGGGAGCGTGAAGCCTTCGCTGTGTGGCTAAACGCCGACCCACTGCACGCATTTGAATATGAAGCGATGCAGGACATATGGGACGTCTCCGAGCACCTGCCACCCCCCGCGCCACAAAGTGCGCAAGTGATTAAGCTGCCTCAAGTGGCACGCCGCAATCGCTGGCAGCGTTTTGGCATGGCCGCTGCTATCACCTTTCTTGCACTTCCCGCAGCGGCTTATAGCGGCTGGCAGTTGGGATGGGTGCCTAACGCCTATGAACGCCTTGAAGCCAGCACTCACACCAAGAATGTGACGCTGCCCGATGGCACTCAGGTTGAGCTTAATCTGGGCACCGCACTGACGTTCAGCAACTACAAAGACCAGCGGCGCATCACCCTGAACAAGGGCGAAGCGTTTTTCAAGGTGAGCCACGATGCCACCCATCCCTTTGTTGTTCAGGCCGCTGATGGGCGCATTCGCGTAACAGGCACGCAGTTCAACGTGTGGATGTACGAAGATCAGGTACGCGTCACCCTGCTTGAAGGCTCCGTGCTGGTCACCAGCAACAAGGCGCTGAGCTCAGACGGCCTGCGCCTGGAGCCGGGCATGCAAGCGCGTTACAGAGCAGGCGATTACGCCCCGCAAATCAGCCAGACTTACGCTAATGCGCCTGATTTGGCCTGGCGTAATGGCAAGTTGATTTTGGATGATTTGTCGCTGACCGATGCCCTGCCCTTGATCAACCGTTACCTGAGTACCCCGCTGTCGCTGGCCGACAACGCAACGGGCAAGTTGCGCATTGGTGGCGTGTTCAACACCACAGAAATAAACAAATTAGTAGCGTCCCTGCCCAAGGTTCTGCCGGTGTATTTCAATGTGAATCAACAGGGTAAACCGGTCATCAATTCCTTGCCCCGCAGTTAAACCCGCCGTGCTAGCCCCACCTCGGCATGCCTGACATGCCGAGGTGCTTGAATCGCGAGCTGGGCCTCTATATCAGGCTGTTTTTACTTCAAGCGCTCTCGTATCTGCACTGACTGATAGGCCGGATCTGCCTTGATCTGCGCCTCCGTGAACGGCAGTGTTTGCCACTGTTTGTTTGAGAAGGCTAGGGTCTGATCCCGCGAGTGCGCCGAAGCCGGGTCACTGGAGATCGAAAACGCCAGCAAGCCTTGCGCCTGCGGACCATCCTCACCAAAAGTCACGGTTTGCAGGTAGCTGGTGCCACTCACCACTTCGTGCTTGCCGCCTTCGCCCGGTACGCTCTGCATCGCGTTGTACACCCCAAGTGTGGCTGGCCCACCGTGAATGGGTGTTTGTTGATCACCGCTGCTGGCGACCTGAATCTGCCCCCACGTCGCGTTCGGGCTCAATCCGGCCTGTGCCACACGAGTTGCCGAAGCCAGCATCGCTTGGCGCACTGCTTGTACAACGGCGGGCTGATCCAGATTCAGCCCCCTCGGCGTGTGTTGCGGGTCTGCCGGATTAAAGGGCACACGCCACTCATCGGCCACCTCAAGCAGGTGCTCCATGATGTGTTGGAAATGCACCAGCCCAATGCCGCTCTCCAGATTGGCATGCTGGTCCCACGCACTGAGACTGGCACAGACTGACGTGAGCGCTGCATCTTGCTCACCCGCACACAGGGTTAGCAAATCTGGCATGACTTGCCCTGCCAAAAACACCCGATTGTCCATCACCATGCCTTGCAAATCAGACACGCTGATTTTGCCCGGTTGACTCAGGCGTTGCAGGGAAAAACGCGCGCGCGGCCCCAAAGGCTGCCCTTGCTGGCTGATCACCGGCGAATAGCCCGTCAATGGCGCGTTCGGGTTGGCCATCCAGGCGGAGTCATTGGAGTGCTGCACATAATCGTTGCGACGCAGTTGCGGCAGTTTGCTCGCCGGGTAAATACCTTTTTGCGCAGCACGTGGGTCTTCGGTCCAACCACAGGCGCTGCGACTGCCATCGAGCAGAACCATCTCAAGCCCGGCACGCGGGTCGCTGCAGGCCGCCAGTTTGGCCGCATCCACATAGGGCACCACCGACACGTTCATGTACAGCGCCTGCCCTTTGTCATCCACGGCCAGCGTGTTGACCCACGGGATGCCCTGAATAGTGCTGACTGTTGATTGCAACGCATCAAGGCTGCTGGCCTGATTCATCGCGTACCACTGGCGTAGCACACGATCGTTACCCAGATTGGCATCACGCAGGCTGAACGCCACATGATCATTCCAGTCCAGCTTGCCCGGCCATTGCACAATCGGGCCGAACACCGAGCTGTAGATCACCCTGGAAACGGGCTCAATACGGCCATCGGCCTGCTTCACGTTGACGGTAACCTGCTGTTGCTCCAGGGGCCGCGACTGACCATCGAGCAAGTAACGCGTGGCGTCCTTTGGGTCCAGTTCAAGCCGGTACAAGGTGAAGTGCTTGGACGTATCGACCGTGTGGGTCCAGGCCATGTGCTGATTGAAACCGATGTTGATCATCGGCAAACCCGGCAACGCTGCGCCCATCACATTGAGCTTGCCGGGAATGGTCAACTGCATCTCATAGAAACGCATGCCGCCCACCCACGGAAAATGCGGATTGGCAAGCAACATGGCCTGCCCCGTTTGTGAATGCTCGCTGCCAATCGCCACTGCGTTACTGCCTCGATCCAGGGCAAAACGCTGCATGCGCTCGGCGGCCATTTGAAAGCTGGTAGTACCTGACTGGAGCTGAGCCGAGGCTTGCGGTGGGGTCGCTGCCACGAGCGCTTCGGCAAATTGGCCCACGCCGCCTTCGACCAGCAGCCGACGAGTCAGTTTGACCAGATCCAGAGCCGTTATCGGTCGAACCCACGAGTCATTGCATTGCGCTGGCAGCGCGGTGCGCTCGCTCAGTTGACGGTTAAAACCCGCCACATAGCCTTCGATCAGTTGTTGTACTTCGGGGGTTTGCGCCTGCCAAAAGCCGAGTACGGCTTGTGGTGTGTTGAGCCACTTGAAAAACAGATCACTGGACAGGTTGTCCCGTTGCTCAAGCGTCAGCGCCTGAGCACCAAAATGCTGCGAGCGATCGCCATTGACTGTCAGCACTTCATTGGCCAACAGGCACAGGTTGTCTTGCGCATAGGCATAGCCGATGCCGTAACCCAGACCGCGTTCGTCTTCAGCAAGAATGTGCGGGACGCCAAACGTGGTGCGACGAATGTCTGCCGTTGCCTGATGAGCAGGCGCTTGGGCCAAGGCCGACACACTGAGGCCCAAACACAACCCAACCACCCCTGCTTTGCTTAATGGCCTGGAAATAATCACGCGGACTCCTGCTTTATCAATTCGAAAAGCCCGACAGCGCAATCAGTTAAAACCCACCGCCCGGCCAATGCCTGCACTAAAGACGAAGCCGGTGAAAAAAATTTAATCGGGGCTCTAAGCCCAGTACCCTCGGGGCCGGCACATAATTTCGGTGCCATCACGACAAAATTTCTACATTCAAATGTTCATGATTTTGCTCGCTCATTCGTCTAGTTAACTAAGAGCACTTTTTTCTTTATCTGATCAGGCTCTGAAAAGGAGTTTTTTGCATGCACAACCAGCAAATACCAGCGGACGGTAGCCATCAGCAGTGCGATCAGGTTTTTCAGCCCGATGTGGGGCTACTGGGGGCACACGTGCAATTACAAGGTAATGAACGCATTCGTCACTTGCTCAAGTGTTTTGGGCTGCGCACCAGTCTGGTGCGACTTAAGGTCATCGACGCGCTGTTAACAGCGGCAGGCAACAATCGTCGACTCGGGGTGCGCGGCATGCACAGCCACTTGCAGGCGCTGGATATTCCCTTGTCGTTTTTGAGTGTGCGCGAGGTGCTCAAGCGCTTGTGCAGCGAGGGCGTGGTGATACTCAACAGCGATAAAAGCTACAGCCTGCATCCACAGGCTGAAGCGGTACTGATCGGCAAAATCGACGCTTAAATTTTGGTCTTGCGGCGCATAACGCCATTGATCACGACCACAATCACGGCAACGCCGATGGCGATGTACTGGAACATTTTTTCGCTGATCATGCCGGCGTTTTGCATGTACGAAAGACCAAACATGATCCCAAGCACTACCAGTGAGATCAAAATCGAGTATTTCAAGCGCTGCGAAGAGGTCATTACCGGTTCCTGAATTAAGGCTAAAAACGAAAGCCTGAAATTTAACAAATATGTGCGGCTTGTGGAGATGAATTGAAACAAACGAGGTCTCATCTTACAGCCGGGCCAGCTTTTAAGCTGGCATCGGTTCTAACCACAAGGACTGACACATGTTTCGTAGAATCACCCTGCTAGTACCCCTGTTGCTCACCTTGGCCATGAGCGGATGCATTTTGCACCCGGACCACGGCGATAGAGGGAGAAGTGATCGTGGCGGGCACAATGATCATCGCTCGTTCGACAATGGCCACGGCAATCACCGCCGCTGACGCCATGATGTGCGCCAACGTCGGCCCATGCGGCGTTGGCGCGATCCAGCCCCTTAAAAGTCCCGTTTGTAGAAAACATCCAACGAACTGGCAAACCCACTGGCCACTTCGACATACACCCGCTTGCTCAGTTTGTAACGCAACGCAATGGTGTTGGCCGGTTCAAACACCCCGACCCCGTAGCGTACGCTCAAACGTTCATTGATCTGGCCGCTGGCGACCACTTCGGTGCTGGTGCCGCTGCCTTGGGTGTCCAGCTCAAAGTTCTTGAGCCCCAAATGATTCGCCAAGCTGGTCGTGATGCCCGAACTGCCCATTAACCCCAGCCCCAATGCGGCCTGCGCCAGCAGGTTGTCATCGTCGCCCGTCCCGCTCAGTGGGCGCCCCAAAATCAGGTAAGACAACGCCTGCTCCTGGCTCATGCCCGGCTCCGAGAAGATTTGCGTGGTCGGCTGTTCAGCGCTGCCGGTCAGGCGAATACCGGCGATGATGTCGTCGGTCTGACGCACCGCTTCAATATCCAGATACGGCTGGTCAATCGGCCCGGCAAACAATAAGCGCGCCCGTCGTATGGTCAGCCGCTGGCCGTAGGCGCGGTAACGGCCATTGTTCAACCGCAGCTCGCCACGGGTGTCCATGTTGTTGCCAATATGAACCTGCCCCGCCAAATCCGCATTCAGACCAAACCCCGAGAACGTCAGCAGCTCTTGCCCAACGACCACGTTAATGTCCATGTCAATCGCCATTGGCGGCGATGCGTCACCCGCCTCAACTGTTTGCCCAACGATCACCGTGTCATCCGAAACCTTGACCGTAGAGGGCGGCAACTCACGAACCGTAATTTCGCCTTTGGGCACATTGACCGTACCGGCGATCATTAGGGTGTTGTCCGGCTTAAGGGAAATTGTCAGGTTTGGCGCCACATCCAGTTTGGCGTAAGGCTCGACAACAACAGGCAGGTGATTGCCCTTGAGCACCACATTCACCGCCATCGTCTGGCCCCAGGCCAGATTGCCGCTAATGCTGCCCTGACCTTGCTTGCCACTGGTCCAGCCGCCATTGAGCTGAGCTGTTTCGCCAACAATCGTGGCGTTCAGTTGCAAGTTCTGGAAGCTGGTCGGCAGTTGCGGCCCAGAGATCTCCCCCCCGGACAGCGCCACATTACCGTTGATTCGAGGCGCCAATAACCCTCCCGAAATCGAGCCAGAGCCATTGAGCTGGCCCGTGAGTTTCTCAACCATCGGCACAAAGGGACGAATCACCGACACGTCTAGCCCCGAGAGACGGAACTCACCCGTGACGGGTTTGCTTTTCGGCAAAGGGTTGATGCGTGCGTTCAGCATGAGTTGACCGAGCCTGCCCCCATCGAACTCAAACCGCGTATCGACTCGGCTGGGCGTCAGGTTGCTGGTCAATTTGAATGTCTGGTACGGGAAGTCCAGCCATTGGCCTTTGTCCTTGATACGCAAAGTGCCGCCGCTGGCGTCAACCACCACTTGGCCTTTAGGGCCGCTGGCAGGCAAATCCAGCAGCAGGTCAGCATTGAGCAGGCCCTGCCATTGAAAGTCTTTGGGGAACCATTGCGCCAAACTGTCGAGAGGGAATTGCTTGAGGTGAAAGCGCAGCTTGGGGTCTGGCACCAAACGCTGATCTTCACTGCACAAGCTGGCCTGCCCCGATACCCAGCATTGCGCGCCAAGGTTTACCCGGCCATCGGCAAGGCGCTCAAGTCGTGCCGGGGTTTGCAGGGTCCAATTTTGTCCACCGGCCTGAACATCACCACTGAGCAGGCGCCCACGCCAGTTGTCTTTATCCTGACCACCCTCCAGCGCCAAGCCCAGGTGCAAGGTCGGCCCTTGCAGGGCTAATTGCAGTTGCTGACGTTTGATATCGCCACTGCCGTTGACCGTCAGTACGCCCAACTGAGTGTCGCCGGTTTGAATCCCGCTGCCTTTGAGCGCCAGACGACCGCGCTGGGTTTTATCCAGCGTGGCGTCCAGCGTGAGGGTTTGCAGGTGGTTGTCCGCGAAGGCCAGTTGATGGCCTTGCAGCGTCACGTTGCCTTGTGGGGCCTTGAGCGTGCCAGCCATGTCGACGCGGCCCTTGAGCTGACCGCGCAGTTGCGGCCACAGTTGGCCCAGCCGCGGCAAATTCAGATCGAGCTGCGCCTTGAGTTGCTGCTGCAAGCTACCCGTGCCGTTGATGCGGTTGTCGCCTAAGCGAATGTCTAGCGCGCTGACTGTCCAGGCATCGCCTGCACCCACCGCCTTGGCTTGAAGCAGAGCGGGCAAGCCGCGCAAGCGGCCTTTAAGGTCAAGGTTGGCGTCTAGCTCAAGTCGCTCATTTTTGAACGAGCCCTTGCTACGCAATGGGCCAGCAAGGGTGCCCGGCAGTTCGGCCACCCAATACGCGGGGTTGATCGCGCTCAAGTCCAGCGCCGTGTCCCAAGCGACACCCTCGGCAAACTGCACCTTGGCGTAGCCTTTGGCTTTGCCCTGCCCTGCAACTAACTCCAGTTCAGGCAAAAATATCTTGCCCAAGTCACCACTGAACGGGCTGCTGAGGCTGAATGCGCCCGCCGGGCCATCAAGGTCGGCGCTAAAGTTACCCAGATAATTGCCGTCGGTGTAAGAGACTTCGCCCTTGAACCTGCGCACGTCAACGTCAGGTTTGGCGATCACCGGGTACAGGTTGTGCCACGGGAATTGCAACCAGTCGATTTTGGCTTCAGCCGTCAAACCCGTGCGCCAATCCACCTTGCCTGTCAGCTTCAAGCGCTGCTCGGGGCTGAAGGTCAGGTCTAGCGCTGAGATTTGCGCACCATTGGCATCCACACGCCCTTGCAACAATAAACTCACCGGGCCTTTTTCAGCCGGCAAACTGGCGTTGCCGTTCAATTGATAGCCGTCTTTCAAGTCGCCTTTGGCGCTCAACACCACTTGATTGAGCTGCAAAGTATCGGGCAGATCGGGGCTGGCCTTGAACTGCTGTGACGTGATGTTCAAGTGAGCTGGCAGATTCTCTGCCAGCGGCTCAAGGGCGCCCTTGATATCGGCTTCGAGGTAGCCGCTACTGCGCGCCGTGAGGTTCAATGTTTTAAGCAAGTCGCCTTCAACCTTGAGCGCCAGCGCCCACGGTTTTTTATCAGGCGCCGGCAAATTGATAGTGCCTTGCAAGGTCAGCGGCCAATTGCCATTGGGCTGCAATAAACCAGACAGCTCCACGCTCAAGTCTTCACGCTCGACATGCACCGAGTCGATTTGCAAACCTTTGTTTGTCCATTGCGCCGCCATCTGCATGCCCTTGAGCTGCTCGATGCCGTTGAACGCTACGTTGCCCACTTTGATCACACCGACTTCAATCGCCAGCGGCAGTTTGAGATCCGGCAGGCTGATGGGCCCGCTGCTGCTGTCATCACTGGGCGGGAACTGCAAGCTGAGTTGATCGGCTTGCAGTTGGTCGATGCACAAGGTCATGCGCATCAGGCAACCCGGCGACCAGGCAAAAATGGGCCTGTAGACTTCTACGCGGCTGGTGCCCTGCTCCCACAGCAGATGATCGGCGCTCCACTGCCCGCCCAGGCGGCCGGCAAAGTTGTCTATCTGCAAGCCTGGCACGTGGCCCAGCACCCAACGGCTACCCGCTTGCGTGCCGAGAATCACACCCACACTGACAATCACCAACAACACCAGAGCCAACACCATCAAGCCCGCTATTTTCACACCACGCATCACAGCTCAGGCCCCATGGAAAAGTGCAAACGAATGCCGCCATCGTCATCCAGCGCATGGGCCAGATCCAGGCGAATGGGCCCCACGGGTGAGATCCAGCGAATACCCATGCCGACCCCGGTTTTCAGGCTCGGGAAGTCCAGCGTATTAAACGCATTGCCTGTATCGACAAAGGTTGCCCAGCGCCACTTTTCAGCGAATTGATATTGATACTCAACGCTGCCTGCCACCATGTAGCGCCCGCCGATACGGTCACCGTCCGAATTTTTCGGTGACAGGCTCTGGTAGTCATAACCGCGCACGCTTTGGTCGCCACCCGCAAAAAAGCGCAACGACGGCGGAACAGATTTATAGCCATTGGTGGCACTGCCGCCGAATTGAATGCGACCCAGAAAACGGTGTTTTTCCCACAGTGTGGTCAGGGCTTTAAATTGTGCGTTGCCGTGCAACAAGTTGGTGTCTGACATCAGCCCTTCTTTGGCCACTTGAGCGTCCAGCGCCACGCTGTAACCGTGGGAGGGGTCAATGCGGTTATCGCTGCGCAGCACTGAGTAGCTGATACCGGGCATCAGCAAGGTGCTCAGACCTGAGTCATCGCCCAGCCGGTACTCTTCACGCTGCCACCTGAGCGAGATGACTCGCGTCCAGCCGTTATCCAGTTTGCTGTGCCATTCCGGGCCAATTGTCAGCAATTTGCTCAAGGCGTCGGTATTGGCGATGTCTTCATATTGATAACCGGCCGCAAAACGCAGTTTGTCCGTCAGCGGCGGATCCAGCGGGATGTCGTACCAAGCGCCGACGTTTTGTTTGGGTTGGGAGATTTCCGACTCAAAACCGTAGCTGTCGCCACGCGGGTTATCCCAATGACGGATCCAACTGGCCTTGCCACGCGGGCCGGTGTCGGTTGAATAGCCCAAACCCAACGTCATGGTGCGCGGTTTACGCGTATGCAAATCAACGTCCACTGGAATCAACTGGCCTACCGCAGTGCTCGGCGCGGCATCCACGCTCACGGTTTCAAAATAGCCGCTTGATTGCAGGTTTTGGTTGAGTTCGGCCACCAACTCCGAGTCATAGGGCGTGCCGGGAGTAAATGGCACCAAGCGTTGCAGCAAGGTTTCATCGAACGGGGTATCCCCGGCGAATTTAACTGCGCCTAACTGAAAACGCGGGCCGCTGTCGTACACCAGATTGATGTCAGCAAAGCCGCCTTTGGGGTCGACCAATAATTGGTGCTTGATGAACTTGCCGTTAAAAAAACCATAGCGCAGGGCGCGGTTCTGGATCAGACGCTTGGCGTCTTCGTAGCTGCCTTGATTGAGCACTGCGCCGGGTTTGAGGTCGTCACTGGTGGGGATTTGAAACATCTTGAGCGAAGCCGCCGGCCCTTCAACCCGCACCGTCACGTTGCGCAGACGCACCGGCTCGCCGGGATCAATGCTCAACACCAACCGTGGCGGGTCGCCGGGTTTGACTTCGCTTTCAATCTTCGGTTGGTAGTAACCCAGCGCCTGAGAGGCTTTCAAGGCTTGCTCTTGAGCGCCACGTTCGAAGCGTAACAAGGCTTCTTCGTCACGATCACCGAGGCTGCCTATATAGCCTTCCACATTGGCCTTGAGGGCGTTATTCGCGGGCTTGACCTTGACCACTAACTCGCTTTGCGCAACCGCGGCAAAACTGCTGAGCAGCAAGAGCACACCACTGGTAAATCTTCCTGGAAACTTCATAGGCGCGGATGCTATCACGGGCAAGGGAGGTCATAGAGCGCATCATCAGCCAGAAGTTCGCCCTCAAGCCGTTGCGGTATGTAACACCTGCGGGTTGGCATGGAAGAAAACGTGCTCACGTACCGGCCCCACTGCCACTTCGCCAATTTCGACATACCCCTGTTTTTTGTAGAACTCCAAGTAACGGGGGTTGCCGGTGTCGAGTACCACGCCTTCGGAGTTCACATCTTCGGCGCACCAGTTATGCACGGCTTCGAGCAGTTGCTCGCCATAGTGCTGGCCCTGAAACTCTGGGTGAATGCCCAACAGCGGCAGCATGTGTACGGCATCGCCCGGCACACACGCCAGCACTGCTTGGTGGTAGTCCAAATAACGCCGCGTACAACGCAAACCGGTGCTCAATATCATGCGCAACTGCCATGCCCAACTTTCGGTGATGTCCAGCCGACGCACTGGGGGCGCGATCAGGGCAATGCCCACCAATCGATCATTCACCAGCAACCCTAACGCGGGTCGATCCTGACGAAAGTGCTGCTTAACCAGCTCACGCACGGTGGCGCGCACCCGTTGCTCGTAACCACTGCGGTCGGCGTCAAACATGAAGCGAAAAGTCGGCTCATGGCGATAAGCGTGATACAGCAACGAACGGGCCTCACGCGAGTAACCACCATCAAGCAATTGGACCTGGCCTGCAGCGTTCAACGTTTGCGTCATAGCAATCAATCTCCTTGGCGCGGCTTGGATGGCAGCGCTTCTTGTGAGTACGAACCCCCGAATACCCCAACAGTTCAATCATGGCTCGTGAACCTACGTTAGCAGTGCATTTGCATGACTGCACGCTGGCCGCTGAGGCGTCAGTCCGCTAGCATCGCAGTTTTGCTCAGGACTGCCCGCCCATGAAAATCGTTTCATTCAACATCAATGGCCTTCGCGCTCGGCCCCATCAGCTGGCAGCGCTGATCGAAAAACATCAGCCTGACGTCATCGGTCTGCAAGAAACCAAAGTCAGCGATGAGCAGTTCCCGTTTGCTGAGATCGAAGCACTGGGCTATCACGTGCATTTTCACGGGCAAAAAGGCCATTACGGTGTTGCCCTGCTCTCGCGCCAAGCGCCATTACACATCCACAAGGGCTTCGCCACCGATGAAGAAGACGCGCAACGTCGGTTTATCTGGGGCACCTTCGCGGACGAAAACGGCCAGCCAGTGACCATCATGAATGGTTACTTCCCTCAGGGTGAAAGCCGCGACCACCCCACCAAGTTCCCGGCCAAGCAGCGCTTTTACAACGACCTGCAACAGTTGCTCGAAAGCCAGTTCAGCAATGATCAGCCGCTGGTGGTGATGGGCGATATCAACATCTCCCCGCAAGACTGCGACATCGGCATCGGCCCCGACAACGCCAAGCGCTGGCTGCGTACCGGTAAATGCAGCTTCTTGCCTGAAGAGCGTGAATGGATGGAGCGCCTCAAGGGTTGGGGGCTGGTCGACAGCTTCCGTTACCTGAACCCGGACGTCACCGATCGTTTCAGCTGGTTCGACTACCGCAGCCGAGGCTTTGAAGACGAGCCCAAACGCGGCCTGCGCATCGACGTGATCATGACCTCTCAAGGCTTGGTGCCGCGAATCAAGGACGCGGGTGTCGATTACGACCTGCGCGCAATGGAAAAACCGTCTGACCATGCGCCAATCTGGCTGGAACTGAGCTAACTCTGCTGTCTCTTTGTGGGCGCTGGCGATCTGTTAACCCTAAAGATCGCAGCCTTCGTGGCTCGCCAGCTCCCACGAGCAGTGTCATTGGTTTGAAACCTTTCTGACTTAAATTGCTGGCATTTCTATGGCCCCAGGAAGGTGCCCGTAAATGTTGCGTTTTATGTCATTAATTATCTGCTGCGCACTGACAGGTCTGGCCATCGCCGGGCCTGTTGCCGATTTGCGCATTCAAGGTTCAAACACCATCGGCGCCAATCTGGGCCCGGCGCTGGTGGCCGCCATGATGGCAGAACAAGGCTTGCACACCATTCACAGTGTCCCGGCCACGCCTCCCAACGAACACACGCTGATTGGCACCAACGCCCAAGGTCAACGCATTCGCATTGATGTGGCGGCCCACGGTTCAGGCACGGGTTTCAGCGCACTTAAAGCAGGGCAAGCCGATGTGGTGGCGTCATCGCGCCCTATCAAAGATCGCGAGCTGGTTGAGCTGGAAGCCTTGGGCGATCTGAAAAGCCCCAGTGCCGAACATGTCATTGCTATCGACGGGCTGGCAATCATCCTGCACCCAAACAACCCGTTGAATCAGCTCAATACTGAGCAACTGGCCAAAGTGTTCAGTGGCCAAATCAATACCTGGGAAATGCTCGGCGGCATCGGCGGGCCTATCCATTTATATGCCCGCGATGACCAATCCGGCACCTGGGAAACCTTCAAAGAACTGGTACTGAGTCGCAACGGGCAACCGCTAAGCGCCAACGCGCAACGCTTTGAGTCCAGCGAGCAATTGTCTGATGCCGTCAGCCACGACCCACAGGCCATAGGTTTTATTGGCCTGCCTTATATTCGCCAAGCCAAGGCCGTGGCCATTATTGATGGCGCCTCGCAGCCAATGCTGCCCCTTAATAGCCTGATTGCCAGCGAGGACTATCCGTTGTCCCGGCGACTGTTTTTTTACCTGCCGCCTAGCAGCCAAAATCCATTGGCCAAAGCGCTGATCAACTTCACCCAAAGCCCCCAAGGCCAGGCCATCGTTGCGCAAAATGGCTTTGTTGCGCAGAGCATCCAGGCCAGCTCAGTGGTTGCCAGCGCACACATGCCTCAGCAATACCAAGCACTGACGAAACAGGCGCAACGTTTGTCAGTCAATTTTCGCTTCGAAGAAGGCAGCGCCTCGCTGGACAACAAGGCCCGTCAAGACTTGCTGCGTGTGGTCGACTATTTAAAGGCACACCAAAAACTCAACAAACAGGTAACGCTGGTGGGTTTTGGCGATGCCAAGGACAACCCCGAGCGCGCTGAACTGTTGTCAAAGCTAAGGGCCATGACGGTGCGGCGCGAGCTGGCGAAAAACGGCGTGGTGCTGCGTGAGATTCGCGGCTACGGCGCCCAAATGCCCGTGGCGACCAACACGGAAGATGAAGGCCGCCTGAAAAATCGCCGGGTTGAAGTATGGGTGTATTAGCCAACCTGCTACGAAAAGCGGGAATTTAGCCTACGGTTTTGGCGTACTTATCCAGTTCAAACTTGCCCACTGCTGCTCGATGCACTTCATCCGGGCCATCAGCCAAGCGCAGAGTACGTTGCATGGCGTACATATAGGCCAGTGGGAAGTCCCCCGACACCCCTGCCCCGCCATGCAACTGAATCGCCCGATCAATCACCCGCAACGCCACATTGGGTGCGATGACTTTGATCTGGGCGATTTCACTTTTGGCCACTTTATTGCCCACCGTGTCCATCATGTAGGCCGCTTTTAAGGTCAACAAACGCGCCATGTCGATCTCCATTCGCGAATCGGCAATTTTGTCGATATTGCCCCCCAGTCGCGCCAAGGGTTTACCGAACGCCGTGCGTTCCAGTGAGCGTTTGCACATCAGTTCCAGCGCGCGCTCAGCCATGCCGATTGAGCGCATGCAGTGGTGAATACGCCCCGGCCCAAGCCGGCCCTGGGCAATTTCAAACCCGCGCCCCTCACCCAGCAAGACGTTCTCGTAGGGCACGCGTACGTTGTCAAACAGCACTTCAGCGTGACCATGAGGCGCGTCGTCATAACCGAACACCGGCAAAGGCCGGACGATCTTCACCCCCGGCGTATCAACAGGCACCAAAATCATCGAGTGCTGTTGATGCCGTGGGTTCTCGGGGTTACTCAAGCCCATAAAAATCATGATTTTGCAGCGTGGATCGCACGCACCCGACGTCCACCACTTGCGACCATTGATCACCCACTCGTCACCCTCATGCACAGCGCGGGCGGCCATGTTGGTGGCATCAGACGAGGCCACATCCGGCTCTGTCATGGCGAAAGCCGAGCGAATATCACCGCGTAACAACGGCTCAAGCCACTGCTGCTTTTGCTGCTCATTGGCGTAACGCACCAGCACTTCCATATTGCCCGTGTCAGGTGCCGAACAGTTAAAGGGCTCCGAACCCAGCATGGAGCGACCCATGATCTCGGCTAATGGCGCGTATTCAAGGTTGGTCAACCCGGCTCCCCACTCAGACTCAGGCAAAAACAGGTTCCACAGCCCCTCAGACTTGGCCTTGAGTTTCAACGTTTCCATGATTGCGGTCGGCTGCCAGCGATCCTCATGCGCCACTTGCTGATCAAAGATCGCCTCCGCGGGATAGACATAGGCGTCCATAAACGCCGTGACACGCTCACGCAATGCCTGAACTTTCGGGGAATATGCGAAATCCATTGGGGCTACCTTTTGCCGGGGATGTGAGGGGTGATGCTAGAACAGCGCACCTTCATTTACGCGGTCTATTTACGACGTGTATTACCATTCATAAGCAATATATGATTCGCCCACAGCCACACCCCTAACAACAAGAGCTACGCGCCATGAACCTGAGTAAAGTCGATCTCAATTTGTTTATCGTCTTCGACGCCATCTACACCGAGGCCAACCTGACCCGCGCCGGGCAAATCATCGGCATCACCCAGCCGGCGGTGTCCAACGCACTGGCCCGCTTGCGCGAGACCTTCAACGACCCGCTGTTTGTGCGCACCGCCCAAGGCATGGTGCCTACGCCTATGGCGCAAAACATCATCAGCCCCGTGCGCAACGCCTTGGCGTTACTGCGTGTTTCGGTGCAAGAAAGCCGCACCTTCAATCCACTCCAGGCCAACAAAACCTTTCGCATCAGCATGACTGACCTGACAGAAGCGGTGATCTTGCCGCCATTGTTTCAGCGTTTACGGCGTCAGGCCCCGGCCGTGGTGGTTGAAAGCTTTTTGTCACATAGGCGTGAGACCACCAGCGATCTGGCAGCCGGACGCCTGGATTTCGCCGTCGATGCGCCGCTCAATACCGACGCACAGGTGCGTCACGTCAAATTGATGGAAGACCGATATGTATGCGCCATGCGTCAAGGTCACCCCTTAGCCACCAAAGCCAGTATCAGCCTTGATGACTATTTGGCGCTGACGCATATCCATATCTCAACCCGACGTAACGGTCTGGGCCAAGTGGACTTGGCGCTAGGCAAAATCGGCTTGCAACGCAAAATCACTCTGCGCTCCCAGCACTACTTGATGGCCTCCAACGTTTTGCAACACACCGACATGGTGATGACCGTGCCTGAGCGCTTTGCTCGCCGGCACGACCTGCACTTTGTGACGCTGCCCATTCATGAACTGCCCAACGTAGAAACCCATCTCTACTGGCATGAAAGCACCGAACAAGACCCAGCCAATCGCTGGATGCGCGAGCAATTGATTGAGGTGTGCCAGCAGCAATTAGCGCAGGAGAAAAAAGTTGAGGCCACGCGCTTGCTTGACGTAAACGTCAAGCAGCCATTAGCTTAAGGTCATGATTCCTCAAGAGCGCGCCCATGAGCAGCCAGACTTACAGCATTTCCGACCTTGCCCGCGAGCTCGACATCACCACCCGCGCCATTCGTTTTTATGAAGAACAAGGCCTGCTCGCCCCCGAGCGGCGCGGCCAGGAACGTGTGTATTCAGCGCGAGACAAGGTCAGTTTGAAATTGATATTGCGTGGCAAACGCATTGGTTTTTCACTGGCCGAATGCCGCGAATTGATCGAACTTTACGACCCCAGCAGCGGCAACCAAAAACAGTTAACCAGCATGCTGGCCAAAATCGCCGAGCGCCGTCAGCAACTTGAGCAACAGCTTTTGGACATCCAGCAAATGCAGCTCGAACTGGACACCGCCGAAGAGCGTTGCACCCAGGCGCTGGAACAAACGATTAAAAGCCAGACAGCCTGAGCCCTATCACTCACTCAAGGTGCCGCCAATGACCCTTCCTACCCACGTGCGCTTGATTGAAGTCGGCCCACGCGACGGTTTGCAAAACGAATCCCAGCCCATCAGCGTTGAAGACAAAGTGCAATTAGTGGATGCCTTGACCTATGCCGGGCTGGGCTATATCGAAGTGGGCAGTTTCGTTTCACCCAAATGGGTGCCACAAATGGCCGGTTCGGCCGAGGTGTTTGCCCGCATCAAGCGCAAACCGGGTGTGGTGTACGGCGCGTTGGCACCTAACCTGCGTGGCTTTGAAGATGCTGTGGCTGCGGGCGTGAAAGAAGTCGCCGTATTTGCCGCCGCTTCCGAGGCGTTCTCTCAGCGCAATATCAATTGCTCCATCAGTGACAGTCTGGCCCGGTTTGTACCGATCATTGAGACCGCCAAACAACACGGCATCCGCGTACGCGGATATGTGTCGTGCGTGCTGGGTTGCCCATATGAAGGTCACGTCAACCCGCAACAGGTCGCCGTTGTGGCCAAAGCGTTGTATGACATGGGGTGTTACGAGGTATCGCTGGGCGACACTATCGGCACCGGCACTCCCCTCGCCACACGTACCCTGTTTGAAGCGGTAACCGCTTATGTCCCACGGGAAAAGCTCGCCGGGCATTTTCATGACACCTACGGCCAGGCCTTGGTCAATATCTACGCCAGCTTGCAAGAAGGCATCGCTGTGTTTGACAGCTCGATTGCCGGCTTGGGCGGCTGCCCGTATGCCAAAGGTGCCAGCGGTAACGTGGCCACCGAAGACGTGTTGTACATGCTCAACGGCATGGGCATTCAAACCGGGGTCGATATGGACGCATTGTTACTGGCAGGCCAACACATCTGTCACGTATTGGGCCGTGTTACCGGCTCTAGGGTGGCCAAGGCCCGGCAGGGCTAAAAAGTGTGGCGTTGTGTTACCGAGCTGTCACCCAAACGAGTAACACGGAAACAAACCGACCTTTGCCTCAGGTCGGTTTTTTATTGATAAAAATCCAACTCATTGATTTATAAGTATTTTTAAAAGTTGGCACGGGTTCTGCTATCTCTATGGCATAACAAGAATAAAAACTGCAGCAACATAATAAAAACAATACGAAACGACTCTGACATAACAAAAACAACACGGCAGAGACGCAGCTAACAGATTTTTTTGGAGAAGGTGTACTTTTCCGGGGAGCTTAAGAGCCACCTCGCAACCGGGCAGAGAATAATAAAACTACCTTCAGGTAGCACCCGCACAGGTTGGATCACAGGGTTAATAGTCCGTGATAAAAGTGGATCAGCGCTCAAAAAAATACGTTTGCTCTTGATCCCGGATGGGGATCGCAAAAAAACGAAGTAAAGGGTCACGGTGACAAAAACAACAATAAACCGCCCCTCAATAATAAAAAAAGAGCATGCAATGACACATTAAAGGGGAGCTTCGGCTCCCCTTTGTGCTTTCTGTCGTTTTGGCCCCTGCTAAGAACAACAGCAGGAGCGAGCTGGCTCGCGAAGCGCTCAAGATCATCGCGCTCATCCAGCAGGCACGCGTTATCGTTGACGTCCTTCGCGAGCCAGCTCGCTCCTACAGAATGTTTTGCTTGCAGCCTAGGCAGGGTCACTTAACCCCTGGCTTGCCAGCTCCTGAATACTGACCTCACGCATTTTAAATTTCTGGATTTTGCCCGTGACTGTCATGGGAAATGCGTCCACAAACTTGAAATGACGCGGTGTTTTAAAGTGCGCTATGCGCGACTTGCACCATGTCTGCAATTCAAGCTCGTTGGCAGTGTGGCCTGGGTGGAACTTGATCCAGGCGACGATTTCTTCGCCGTACTTTTGGTCGGGAATGCCAATGATCTGGACGTCAGCCACCGCCGGATGGGTAAAAAAGAACTCCTCCAACTCACGCGGGTAAATGTTTTCGCCGCCTCGAATAATCATGTCTTTGTTACGGCCCACGATGCACACGTAACCCTGATCATTCATCACGGCCAAATCGCCGGTGTGCATCCAGCCTTCGCTGTCGATAGCTTCGGCTGTGGCTTGCGGGTTGTTCCAGTAGCCCAACATCACGCTGTAGCCCCGCGTACACAACTCACCGACTTCGCCTCGCTCAACGATATTGCCTTGAGCGTCGATCAACTTGTTTTCAAGCAGCGGGTGGGTACGGCCAACAGTGGTGACACGCAATTCCAGATCGTCCGCTGGCCCCGTCTGCATCGACACCGGGCTGGTTTCGGTCATGCCATACGCAATTTGCACCTCACTCATGTGCATCTCACTGATAACACGGCGCATCACTTCAATCGGACACGTGGCCCCAGCCATGATGCCGGTGCGCAAACTCGATAGATCAAACGACGCACGTTGCGGGTGATCAAGCATGGCGATGAACATGGTCGGCACGCCATACAACCCCGTTGCCCGTTCTTCAGCCACGGCTTGCAACGTTAAACCGGGGTCGAAGGCTTCACTGGGATAAATCATGGTGGTGCCGTAGGCAACACACCCCAAATTGCCCATCACCATACCGAAGCAGTGGTACAGCGGCACCGGAATAACCAGCCGATCATTGACCGTCAACCCAAGGCTGTCGCCCACCATGTAACCGTTGTTAAGAATGTTGCGGTGGCTGAGCGTTGCCCCTTTGGGGAAACCCGTGGTGCCAGAGGTGTATTGGATATTGACCGGCTGATCGGCCTGCACACTGGCCTGTCGTGCGTAAAACTGCTCAAGCGTGACGCCAGTGGCCAGCGTTGCCAGCCGTGACCACGGCAAAAAACCTGCGGGAGGTTGCGAGCTGAGGCTGATCACCCCGCGCAACTCGGTAAAACGCTCATGGGTTAAATGCCCCACTGGGTACTGGGCGATGTCCGGTAGCAGCTCCTCAAGCATGGAATGGTAATCACTGGTTTTAAACTGAGCCGCGCAGACCAACCACTGACAGCCCGACTGTTTGAGCACGTATTCCAACTCTGAAAGCCGATACGCCGGGTTAATGTTGACCAGGATCACGCCAATTTTGGCGCTGGCGAACTGGCAAATAAACCACTCCGAGCAATTGGGTGCCCACACCCCAAGTCGATCACCGGCTTGCAACCCTAATGCCAGCAGCGCTCGGGCATACAGGTCTACCGCCTGAGCCAATTGCCCCCACGTGAAGCGCCGTTGTTGATGGCGCACCACCAGCGCTTCACCCTCTGGGTAGCGTGCCGCCGTTTGATCAAATGCCTGCCCAATGGTCATCGCCAATAGGGGTTTACCCTGCGCCCCTTGGCTGTAACTGGGAAGTGATTGCGACTTCATGACAACTCCTTTTGTGATTGTTTTCGGAGCATGAGTTAAGCGCACGCAAGCGCACTCTCAAGTGAAGAATCGTAATCACTCTGACTTAAGTTGACGTTAACGTAAAGGTCGTTGACAGCCCTTCACTCCAAGTTTACGTTAACGTCAAGCTTGCCCAGGGCGATGCCATAAACGCCCCCCATAAGAACAACGATCAAGGTGTCCCATGAGCTACCCGACTTTGAACTTCGCCTTGGGCGAAACCATCGACATGCTGCGCGAGCAGGTACAAGCCTTCGTCGCCGCAGAGCTGGCCCCACGGGCCGCGCAAATCGACAAAGACAATCTGTTCCCGGCCGACATGTGGCGTAAATTCGGCGACATGGGCCTGTTGGGGATTACGGTTTCAGAAGAGTACGGCGGCACAGGCTTGAGCTACTTGGCCCACGTGGTGGCGATGGAAGAGATCAGTCGCGGCTCAGCTTCAGTCGCCCTTTCCTACGGCGCGCACTCCAACTTGTGCGTCAACCAGATCAATCGCAATGGCACCCACGCGCAAAAACTCAAATACCTACCCAAACTAATTAGCGGCGAGCACATCGGCGCCTTGGCCATGAGCGAGCCCAATGCCGGGTCTGACGTGGTGTCAATGAAGCTGCGCGCCGACAAACGTGGCGACCACTTCGTGCTCAATGGCAGTAAAACCTGGATCACCAACGGCCCGGATGCCAACACTTACGTGATCTACGCCAAAACTGACATTGAAAAAAACGCACATGGCATCAGCGCATTTATCGTCGAGCGTGACTGGAAAGGCTTCAGCCGCAGTAAGCATTTCGACAAGCTCGGCATGCGCGGCTCCAACACCAGTGAGCTGTTCTTCGATGACGTTGAAGTGCCTGAAGAAAACCTGCTAGGTACCCTGAATGCGGGGGTCAAAGTGCTGATGAGCGGCCTTGATTACGAGCGCGTGGTGCTCTCGGGCGGGCCTACCGGAATCATGCAAGCGTGCATGGACATCGTGGTGCCTTACATCCATGACCGTAAGCAATTTGGCCAAAGCATCGGCGAATTTCAGCTGATTCAGGGCAAGGTCGCAGACATGTACACCCAGCTCAATGCCAGCCGCGCTTACCTGTACGCCGTGGCTGCTGCCTGCGAACGCGGCGAAACCACGCGCAAGGACGCCGCAGGGGTGATTTTGTACAGCGCCGAACGCGCCACACAAATGGCTCTCGACGCGATCCAGATTTTGGGCGGCAACGGGTACATCAATGAATTCCCGGCGGGCCGCCTGCTGCGTGACGCCAAGCTGTATGAAATTGGCGCGGGCACCAGTGAGATCCGCCGCATGTTGATTGGTCGCGAACTGTTTAACGAAACTCGCTAAGGAGCGCGCGCATGTCCATCTTGCCCACGACCATTAACCCGCGTTCAGCAGAATTCGCCGCCAACCGCGAGGCCATGCTGCATCAAGTTCAAGCCCTTAAAACGCTGCTGGCCCACGTACAACAAGGCGGCGGCACCAAAGCCCAGGAGCGCCACACCTCGCGTGGCAAGTTGCTGCCTCGCGAGCGCATTGATCGCCTGCTCGACAGCGGCTCGCCCTTTCTTGAGCTCAGCCAGTTGGCCGCCCACGGCGTGTACGGCGAAGACGTTCCAGCGGCAGGAATAATCGCAGGCATTGGCCGGGTTGAAGGCGTGGAGTGCATGATTGTGGCCAACGACGCCACAGTCAAAGGCGGTTCGTACTACCCGCTGACCGTAAAAAAGCACCTGCGGGCACAAACCATTGCCGAGCAAAACCGCTTGCCGTGTATCTATTTGGTGGACTCCGGGGGCGCCAACTTACCGCGCCAGGATGAAGTGTTCCCGGACCGCGAACACTTTGGACGGATCTTCTTCAACCAAGCCAACATGAGCGCACAGGGCATCCCGCAAATCGCGGTGGTGATGGGGTCTTGCACCGCCGGAGGAGCCTACGTGCCTGCAATGGCCGACGAAGCAATCATGGTTCGTCAGCAAGCAACGATCTTCCTCGCCGGGCCGCCGCTGGTTAAAGCCGCCACGGGCGAAGTGGTCAGTGCCGAAGACTTGGGCGGCGCCGATGTTCACTGCAAGGTTTCTGGCGTGGCCGACCATTACGCCGACAGTGACGAACACGCACTGGCGTTGGCCCGGCGCAGTGTGGCCAATCTCAACTGGCACAAATTAGGCCGCGTGCAGCAACGCACCCCGCAGGCACCGCTGTACAGCAGCGAAGAGTTGTATGGCGTGGTGCCCGCCGATGCCAAGCATCCATTCGATGTGCGCGAAGTGATTGCGCGGTTGGTGGATGGCTCGGTGTTTGATGAGTTCAAAGCCTTGTTCGGTACCACGTTGGTGTGTGGTTTTGCGCACCTGCATGGCTATCCGATCGCGATTTTGGCTAACAACGGCATCCTGTTTGCCGAAGCGGCGCAAAAAGGCGCGCACTTTATTGAGCTGGCGTGCCAGCGCGGCATTCCCTTGGTGTTTTTACAAAACATCACCGGCTTTATGGTTGGGCAAAAGTACGAAGCAGGCGGTATTGCCAAGCACGGGGCCAAATTGGTGACTGCCGTGGCCTGCGCCAAAGTCCCGAAATTTACGGTCATTATTGGCGGCAGTTTCGGCGCAGGTAACTACGGCATGTGTGGGCGTGCTTACGACCCGCGTTTTTTGTGGATGTGGCCAAACGCGCGCATTGGCGTGATGGGCGCAGAACAGGCCGCCGGTGTGCTGGTGCAGGTTAAACGTGAACAGGCCGAGCGCAATGGTGTGGCGTTTTCCAGTCAGGAAGAGCACGAAATCAAGCAGCCGATCCTTGACCAGTATGAACATCAGGGCCACCCCTACTACTCCAGCGCACGCTTGTGGGATGACGGCGTGATTGACCCGGCGCAAACCCGCGACGTCTTGGCGCTGGGCTTGTCAGCGGCGTTGAACGCGCCCATTGAGCCGACGCGCTTTGGTGTGTTCAGGATGTAACGCCACCCAATTTTTTTGTAGGAGCGCGTTGCCCCTATCGCATGCAGGCTCGCGCCTACACGTACAGCCATTAAGGACTGACGAACATGATCGATTTCAACACCGTGCAATTGCACACCGACCCCCGGGGTTTTGCCACCCTGTGGTTGAGTCGCGAGCAAAAAAACAACGCCTTTAACGCCGAGATGATTCGTGAGTTGATCCTCGCTCTCGACGCCGTACAAAGTGACACCAGCCTGCGCTTTTTGGTCGTGCGCGGGCGCGGCAAGCATTTCAGCGCCGGGGCAGACCTTGAATGGATGCAGCAATCCGCCGAGCTGGACTATCACACCAACCTAGATGACGCTCGGCACTTGGCCGAGTTGATGTACAACCTGGCCAAATTGAAAATCCCGACGCTGGCCGTGGTTCAAGGCGCAGCCTATGGCGGCGCACTGGGCTTGATCAGCGCCTGCGATATGGCCATCGGCGCAGATGACGCACAGTTCTGTTTATCCGAAGTGCGCATCGGCCTGGCGCCTGCTGTTATCAGCCCGTTTGTGGTGCAAGCCATTGGCGAACGGGCTGCACGGCGCTACGCCCTGACCGCCGAACGTTTCAACGGCGAGCGTGCGCGCGAACTGGGTTTGCTGTCAGAAAGTTACCCTGGCGCCGCACTTGAACAACACATCGCTCATTGGATCGACAACCTGTTGCTCAACAGCCCGCAGGCCATGCGCGCTTGCAAAGACTTGCTGCGCGAAGTCAGCCACGGCGCCCCGACTCCGGCCATTCGCCGATACTGCGAAAACGCTATTGCGCGGATTCGGGTCAGCCCTGAAGGCCAGGAAGGCTTGCGGGCTTTTCTGCAAAAACGCAGCCCGAGCTGGCAAACAGCAACATCGACTCAGGAGCCGCGTTAATGAGCGCCCCTCTTATCACGTCAATCTTGGTAGCCAACCGCGGCGAGATTGCCTGCCGCGTGATGCGCACAGCTAAAGCGCTGGGCCTCAACACCGTGGCGGTACACAGCAGCACCGACCGTGATGCAAGGCATTGCCGCGAAGCCGATCTATGCGTGGATCTTGGCGGCAGCAAGGCTGCTGACAGTTACCTGAAAATCGACAAAATTATCGCCGCCGCCAAAGCCAGCGGCGCACAAGCGATTCATCCCGGTTACGGTTTTTTGTCTGAAAACGCTAACTTCGCCCGCGCCATCGAAGAAGCCGGGCTGGTGTTCCTCGGCCCGCCCGCTTCAGCGATTGATGCGATGGGCAGTAAATCGGCCGCTAAAGCCCTGATGGAAGTCGCTGGCGTGCCTTTGGTGCCGGGTTATCACGGTGAAGCACAAGACGCTGAAACCTTTCGGGTCGCAGCTGAACGCATCGGTTATCCGGTACTGCTCAAAGCCACCGCTGGCGGCGGTGGCAAAGGCATGAAAGTGGTGGAGGACGTCAGCCAACTGGCTGACGCGTTGGCCTCTGCTCAGCGTGAAGCACTGTCCTCATTTGGGGATGCGCGGATGCTGGTTGAAAAGTATGTGCTTAAACCACGGCATGTCGAAATTCAGGTTTTTGCTGATCAGCACGGTAACTGTCTGTACCTCAATGAGCGGGACTGCTCGATCCAGCGGCGCCACCAAAAAGTCGTCGAGGAGGCCCCTGCCCCCGGCCTGAGCGCAGAACAACGCCGAGCGATGGGCGAATCTGCCGTACGGGCCGCGCAAGCCATTGGTTATGTCGGGGCTGGCACCGTGGAGTTCCTGCTTGATGCACGGGGGGAGTTCTTCTTTATGGAGATGAACACCCGCCTGCAAGTGGAACACCCGGTCACGGAAGCCATCACTGGGCTAGATCTGGTGGCATGGCAAATTCGCGTGGCGCGTGGCGAAGCATTGCCCATCAGCCAAGCCGAAGTGCCATTACGCGGTCACGCGATTGAAGTGCGCTTATACGCTGAAGACCCTAGCAATGACTTTTTGCCGCAAACCGGTCGGCTTGAGCTGTACCGAGAATCGGCGGCTGGCCCGGGACGACGCGTGGACAGCGGCGTGAGTGAAGGGGATGAGGTTTCGCCTTTTTACGACCCGATGCTTGGCAAGCTGATTGCCTGGGGCGAAGACCGTGAACAGGCACGCCTGCGCCTGCTAGCGATGCTCGACGAATTCGCCATTGGCGGGCTCAAAACCAACTTGAGCTTTTTGCGGCGCATCATCAGTCATCCGGCCTTTGCATCAGCCCAATTGGACACTGGATTCATCTCGCGTTATCAAGATCAACTTCTGCCTGCGCCGCAGCTATTACCCACAGCCTTTTGGGAGGTCGCTGGCGAAGCCTTTCATCTAAGTCAGACGCCAGCGGCACGCAAAGATGACCCGTACTCACCTTGGTCGGCGAACACCGGTTTTCGCAGCGCATTGCCCGCCCAAACCTTACTGGCCTTGAGCTGTCAGGGTGAGCAGCGGGTCATCCAGCTCAGCGAGCCGTCAGCGACCTTGCGCGGCGATCAATTAGTGATTGAGCATGCGGGGGTTCGCCGACAGCATCTGGCAGTTCGGCGGGCTGAGACCTTGTACGTGCGCTGGGATGGCGAATTGCACGCCGTTAGCCTCTATGACCCGATTGCGGCCGTAGGCGCCGCTCACGGGCAACAAGGGGGGCTGAGCGCGCCGATGAATGGCAGCATCGTGCGCGTTTTGGTGGCGCCGGGTGAAACGGTCGAGGCTGGCGCTCAATTGGTCGTGCTCGAAGCCATGAAAATGGAGCACAGCCTGCGCGCGCCCCATGCGGGCGTTGTAAAAGCCTTGTTTTGTGAAGAAGGTGAGATGGTCAGCGAAGGCACTGTGCTGATCGAAATGGAATAAAAAAGGCGGGTACCGTTTAACGGTATCCGCCTTTTTCAATGCGCCTGTTCAGGGTTGGCTCAAAGCTTGGTTGTGGCCTGCACCACCACGCCAATCACCCGGCAACGCTCATCAAACAGCGTTTTGGGGTAAGTCGGGTTCAGCGGCTTGAGGTAGCGCTGACCACTCTCTTCGATTAACTGGCGAAAGGTCGCTTCTTCAGAGTCAGGCGTGTGCGCAATTACCATCTTGCCGGGCTCAGGTTCAATGCTCGGGTCAACCAGGATCATCATGCCATGCGCAATGCTGACGCCCACGGGGGCAGTCATTGCGTCCCCCGTGACCTGCAGCCAAAACGCAGTGCCTTTAGCGTAATGATCACTGACCTCAAACACAGTGTCTGGCGCATAACGCGCCTGCGTATTCTCGTTTAATTGGCACACCATCGCCCAGTCACTGACCGGGTAGCGAAACGCTGAGGTGATGTCGTAATTGCATTCACCAACGTCTGGCGCATCTGCCAGAGCGCCACGCTCACGAATTACCAGTGCAACTTCCAAATGCTCAAGCCCCAAGGCATCCAGCACTTTGTTCATCGTCGGCAGGTCTGGCTGACGGCGTTTATTTAGCCAATGGCCAACACCGCCCTGAGATGCCCCTACGCGCTCGGCTAGCTTTTCTTGCGTGAGCTTGAGCTCACGTAATTTGGTTCTGACTAAAGCGATCCATTTATCCATCTGCGGAACAATACGGAATGAATCTGGAGCAACAATACACATAATGTATTATTTATAAGTTATCAAAAAATACTAAACGTACTAACCTAGATTTGCTGATTCGATTAATCCCAGAGACGCAGGTAAATCATGACTTCCATCCCCAAAAATCCTTTGCCTACAGAATCCGATCCAGAGCTTGAGGCATTAAAGGACAGCGCTGCTACCCAGCGCGCACTGGACTATTATTTGAAACCGGCTGTTTCCTCGCATACGCCTGAAGATAAAGTCTTTGCAGCACGTAATGGGCTGAGCCACGAAGAGGCCATCGTACACGCCTCCGATTTACTGCGTTGCGCCATTGCTACGGCTCATGAGTCCGCTGTTACTTTGCAAGGTGCTCATCGCGACCTGGCCTTCAGCGTGGTCTACATCATTGAAATGGCCAAGCTGCTGGTAGACAAGGCGATTGATACCCAGAAGTTACCTGCGCACTGATACAAAAAAGGCGTTGGCAAACTCTTGGCAGAGTGAACCAACGCCTGTTGATCAAGCGTTCAGACGTTCCTGAGCGAGACTGTCAGCAATCGCGGTCGTGTTGCGATCCTCAGCCTTGGCGCGCAAAAAGATCTGACGCAAGGTGTCACCAATACCTTCTACGTGATGGCGGACCTGCTCGGGCGTGCCGCCGTTATATTCGTAGGACACATCAATGATGCCCCCGGCATTAATCGCGTAATCAGGCGCATGCAAGCAACCACGACGCCACAATTGGTCTGCATGCGAGGCGCTGGCCAGTTGATTGTTCGCGGCCCCTGCAATGACGGGCGCTCGCAGCAACTGCAAAGTTTCATCGTTAATGATTGCGCCCATCGCACAGGGCGAGAACACATCCACTTCCAGCCCGTAAATATCCTGAGCGCTGACTGCCTGTGCGCCCAGTTCTTCAACGGCGCGTCGAACATTAGCCTCTTGAATATCGTGTACCCACAACTCGGCCCCTGCGGCCTTGAGTTGCTGCGCAAGGTTAAAACCCACTTGCCCCAACCCCTGAATCGCCACGCGCAAGCCCGTGAGGTCAGCGCTGCCCAAGCGCTGCAAAACAGCCTCGCGCAACCCCATAAACACACCCAGAGCCGTTGAAGGTGATGGGTCACCACTGCGCGTGCCACCGCCAATGTCTTCACGTACACCCGCGCCGACCACATGGCGAGTGCGTTGGCCCATTAGCGCCATTTCAGCAACACCTGTGCCTGAGTCGGCAGCGGTGATGTAGCGCCCACCCAAACTCTCGACAAACCCACCCATAGCCTGAAACAACGCCTCGGTTTTGTCTTTGCGCGGGTCAGCGATGATCACGGCCTTGCCGCCGCCTAATGGCAACCCCGCCAATGCCGATTTGTACGTCATGCCCCGAGACAATCGCAGCACGTCGTTCAACGCTTGCTGCTCATCGGCATAAGGCCACATCCGGCAACCACCCAACGCTGGGCCAAGGCGCGTGTTGTGCACCGCAATAATGGCCTTCAGACCGGTGCGCTTGTCGTGACAGAACATGACCTGTTCATGCTGATCGAATTCAGGGTGAGCAAAAATCGGCATTTCGTTTCTCTCTTGTTTTTAGCCTGTGAGGGTGAGCCAGACCGAAAAGTCAGTTTGCGACCCGGCGCGTAAATGCAACATCCACAACAAAAGAGTGAAGGTTTAATGCGGGATTTTTCTTTCTAAAATTCCGAAATTGTTCTGCTAACCTGCATGAACTTTCCAAAAACAATAAGAAATCAGATCAATTCATGCAGATCAAATTAAGTGCCATCGACCGCAAGATTCTTCGCCTGCTGCAACACAATGCAGATCTGTCCGCTGCCGAAGTGGCAGAACGCGTGGAGTTATCACAATCGCCTTGCTGGCGGCGCATCCATCGCCTGCAAGAAGAAGGCTTGATCGAACGTAAAGTCGCCCTGCTCAACCCAAAAAAACTTGGCCTTAACGTCGTGGTGTTCGTCAACGTGCGCCTGTCGGGCCACGGGCGGCGGCATCTGGCGGAGTTTGAGGAAGCCATTACCGACTACCCCGAGGTCATCGAGTGCTACACGATGGCGGGCGATATGGACTATTTACTGAAAGTGGTCACGCACGACATCGACAGCTACGAGCGCTTTTTGCGCGATCACTTGCTACAGAAGCCGCATGTGCAGGAAGCCCACTCAAACATCGCCATGAGCGAAGTCAAACGCACTACAGAGCTGTTGCTGAGCTAGCGCATTAGAGCGGTCGGGAGGGAAATGAGGAATTATTTTCCAGAAATCACAGGAATTCATTTGACTTGCAAATGATAATGATTATTATTGCATGCAGCTGGTCGCGAGATCAGCCGATAACTCAAAGGACCTTAGGTCGGTCTTTCGAATTATCTCCTCATCAGGCTAATCACGGTTATTTGACCCGGCTTATGGCCGGGTCTTTTTTTGTGGCCAGTTATCTGGCTCAGCGTGCTTCAGGCTAATGAAGTCTTGTGTGCGGTCGGTTTTTTTCGGTGACCGCTACGATGCCGGCGATGATAGCAAAAGAACATCGACTAACGGAAGTCTGAAGTCCACGACTATGGGCGTAATGGCAATTTAGCACTTGAGAATCAATCGCAAAAACCCTAAACTTGCGCAGCGTCAAGGATGACGCCCCCCTTCTCTTTTCCCTACTTCTATCGTCCAAAATTCCGTATTGGTTGTTCACAATTGCGTTGTAAAGTAGCGCCCATAATTATCAGATTCAGGGATTTTGACGATGACTGTGACGCCCGCCGCACTTCATATCAGCAGCGATTTTGACAGCGGTAACATTCAGGTGCTGGATGCCAGCAACCCGTTACACGTGCGGTTGGCAATCACGCCGGACAGCAAGAGTCAGCATTTTCAGTGGTTCCACTTTAAAGTCGATGGCCTGAGCGTTGGGCAAACCCACCACTTTCAGTTATGCAACGCCAGCCAGTCGTCCTATAACAAAGCGTGGGACGGCTATCAGGCCGTGGCGTCTTACGATCACAAAAACTGGTTCCGTGTGCCAACAGAGTTCGATGGCACCGCGCTGACTATCAGCCTTGAAGCCAAACACCCTCAGGTTTGGTTTGCCTACTTCGAACCTTACAGCCGCGAAAGCCATAACCAACTGATCGAAAATGCCCTGCAATGGTCAGGCTGCGAACTGCTGACAACCGGTAAAAGTGTTGAAGGTCGCGACATCCAGCTGCTGCGCAAAGGCACGGGTGCCCGCCACAAACGCAAGATATGGATGATTGCCCAGCAACACCCCGGCGAGCATATGGCCGAATGGTTTATGCAAGGCGTGCTCGAACGTCTTGAGCAAGGCAGCGACCCGCAACTGCGCAAGTTACTGGACCACGCCGACCTGTACTTGATTGCGAACATGAACCCGGACGGCGCCTTTCATGGCCACCTACGAACCAACGCCAACGGGCAGGACTTGAACCGCGCGTGGCAAAACACCGATCCACAAGTCAGCCCTGAAGTATTTTTTGCTCTGGAACAGATGAACACCTACGGCGTCGACCTGTTTTTGGACATTCATGGCGACGAGGAAATCCCCTACGTATTCACGGCAGGCTGCGAAGGCAATCCGGGATACACCGAGCGCCTGGCGGCACTCGAAGAGCGTTTTCGCAGCCACCTCAGCCACTTGACCCGCGACTTCCAGACCGTGCATGGCTACACCCGCGACGAGCCGGGCCAAGCCAACATGACCTTGGCCTGCAACAGTGTCGGCCAGCGTTTTGACTGCCTGTCATTGACCCTTGAAATGCCGTTCAAAGACAACAACGATGCGCCGGACGCGATCACTGGCTGGTCAGGCAAGCGCTCAATGCAATTAGGTAAAGACGTGCTAACCACCTTGTCCAGCATGGTGCATAAACTGCGCTAACCCACCATTGGCTGGCGGTAAAACCCTAACGCCAGCCAATGGGAATTAATCGGTATGATGCGCGGCACTTTTCAACGATTTGCATGAGTGCCAAGCCTGCTTATGGATACCCTCGCTAAACTGCGTGCTGGTCAATTGACGGGGCTCAAACGCCTAGACCTGTCTTGCGGGCTGACCGAGTTCCCGCCAGAAATTTTTCAACTGGCCGACTCGCTTGAAATCCTCAACCTGAGTGGTAACGCCTTAAGCAGCCTGCCAAACGACCTGCATCGTCTAACCCGTTTACGCATCCTCTTTTGCTCAGATAATCAGTTCACAGAATTACCCACCTGCTTGGGGCAATGTGCGCAGTTGAGCATGATCGGCTTCAAAGCCAACCAAATTGAACACGTACACGGCACGGCACTGCCGCCCTTGCTTCGCTGGTTGATCCTGACCGATAACCGCATCAGTCATCTGCCTGACGAACTGGGCCAACGGCCACTGCTGCAAAAACTGATGCTGGCCGGTAATCGCCTGCAACAGTTGCCACACAGCCTGGCAAATTGTCATCGGCTTGAGCTGATTCGCTTGGCGGCCAACCAACTGCGCGAAGTGCCTGATTGGCTATTGGCGCTCCCCCGCTTGAGTTGGCTGGCATACGCCGGCAACCCACTGCGTGAAAACGCCAACGCCCCACGTAGCAGCGATAACACGCCCAACATCGACTGGTCGCACCTTGCGCTTGAGCAACCACTGGGTGAAGGCGCCTCGGGCATCATTTATCAAACGCAATGGAATGCCCCTGCTCAGCGAGCTCAGTGCGTGGCAGTCAAACTGTACAAAGGCAGCATCACCAGCGACGGCTCGCCCCTCAATGAGATGAACGCCTGTATTGCCGCGGGCCAGCATCCAAACTTGATCAATGTGCTGGGCCGTGTCGTGAACCACCCTAACCAGCAAGCGGGTCTGGTCATGGAACTGATCGCCCCGTCTTTCAGCAACCTCGCCGCCCTGCCCAGCTTCGACAGTTGCAGCCGTGACGTGTACACCGACAGCACCCGCTTCACGGCTGAAAGCGCCTTGCGCATCGCTCGCGGGATCGCCTCGGCGGCAGCTCATCTGCATGCACACGGCATCTGTCATGGTGATTTATACGGGCACAATATTTTGTTCAACGCACAAGGCGACTGCCTGCTCGGCGACTTTGGCGCAGCGTGCTTTTACGCCACCGACCACAGCCCACACAGTCGTGCGCTGCAGCGCATCGAAGTGCGTGCATTCGGGATATTGCTGGGGGAGTTACTGGAGCGAATCGACTCAGGGTTGAGCGATCAACAGCGGGCGTCGCTGGAGGACTTGCAGCAGCGCTGCGTGCAACCCGAGGTGCTGGCGCGACCTGATTTTGCAGCAATTATAAAAGCCCTGTAGTCGTTGCCGAAGGCTGCAAGCTTTTGGGCGCTCACAACCTGACCGAAACCAAAAAACTCGCAGCCTGCGGCAGCGACTACGGGGATAGGTGAAGATCCCCGCTTAGGCCAGCGCGACAAACATTTCTTGCACGTCGTCCTGCTCTTCAAGCTTGGCCAGAAACTCTTGGACTTCAGACATTTGCTCGTCGGTCAAACCGCTCACCGGGTTCTTCGGCTGATAGCCCAGCTTGGCTGACAACACTGTGAAACCGTGCTCCGGAAGCGCTTTTTGAACGGCATCAAGGTCAGTCGTTTCAGTGATGAACAGCGTGGTGCCTTCTTCTTCACCTTCCTCAAAATCCTGAGCGCCGGCTTCAATGGCGGCCATTTCCGGGTCGGCATCCGGGGTGTCGGGCTTGGCTTCGATCATGCCCACATGGTTGAAGTCCCACGCCACCGAACCCGAAGCACCCAACTGGCCCTTGCGGAAGGCCACTCGGATTTCAGCCACAGTACGGTTGATGTTGTCTGTCAGGCACTCAATGATCAACGGCACCTGATGAGGAGCGAAACCTTCGTAGGTGACGCGGTGATATTGCACAGCTTCAGTGCCAATACCGGCACCCTTGTTGATCGCCCGCTTGATCGTGTCAGCGGGCATCGACGCTTTTTTGGCCTGTTCATATACCAGACGCAAATGTGAATTCATGTCCGGGTCAGCGCCGTTGCGAGCAGCGACCGTCAGCTCCTTGGCCAGCTTGCCAAAAATTTTGCCGCGGCTATTGGCGGCATCCGCTTTGTGTTTAACCTTCCACTGTGCGCCCATTACTCACTCTCTCAATCGGGTGTGTCGCGGCATTAATTGGCCGTCGAATGGGCGCAAGTTTATACGGCCACAAGTCCTCAATCGACCAAAAAATCCAATCGCTGCGTGCTCAACCCTTATCAGCCTTGCCTGCGGCGGCTGCAAACCGGGCCAAACGCACGTCCAAATGCCGGGGTCTACGACCATGATCTTCGGCGCGCTCCTTGCGACGAATGGCATTACGCACCATCAGCGAACCCAAATAACGAATGGGCTCAGGCGGAAAATACCCCAGCGGCCCGTTGACCAGCGGCGAACGTGTCCACTCATTGGCGTGGCCCTGCACCAACGACGCCAAAATCTGCCCGCCCATGTGACACGGCCCAACCCCGCTGCCGGAGTAACCAAAGCCATAAAACACGTTGCCATGACCACTCATCTGGCCAAAAAACGGCAAGCCGGTGACCGAGCGATCCGAAGGCCCGTTCCACGTGGCCTCCACACCAACACCTGTAAATGCCGGGAAAAACTGTTCCAAGCTTTGGCGCAGCACCCCGGCATAGGGTGACGGCTGATCAAAAACCGGCAACATCCGCCCGCCAAACGCGAAGGTATTACCGCCCTTGCCAAGCATGATTCGCCCGTCAGGGGTGTTGTGGTAGTAGTGCACAAAAATGCGCGAGTCCAGCACGGTCACGCCGCTGGTCAAGCCAATCTCTTGCAGCAAGTCCGGGCGCGGTTCGGTGATCAGCATGTCGCTGGAAACAATCGCCACGCTACGCTCGAACTGCGCAAACGCCCGAGCCATCCAGGCATTCATCGCCAACACCACACGCTCAGCGCGAATGCTGCCGATGGGAGTTTTGATCAACGCGGGCGCGCCTTCTTCAAGGCCAATCATGGGTGTATTTTCGTGAATGCGAACCCCCAGTTGCAGCGCCACGCGGCGCAAGCCCCGCACTAACTTGCCCGGCTGAACACTGGCTGCCGCTGGAGAAAACCAGCCCTCGACGTGTTGAGTCGAACCCGCCCGACGCTGCACCTGCTCCACCGGCAACTTGCAAAATGAGTTAATTGACTGACGCGCCAGCGCTGCGATCACGCCATCGGTCGAACCGACCTGCGCCTGATTGGTCGCGGTGTACAAGGTGCCATCAAGTCGATAGTCCGCATCCACCGCGTATTTTTCACAGAACGCCCCAATCGCATAAATGCTCTGTTCCGACGCTTTAACCAGCCGCACCGCCTCCTCCACACCAAACAAACGTTCGAGGGTGAAGTACTTGGCCGACCATGACAACGCGCATCCGCCGTTACGCCCGCTGGCACCGGCCCCGCAAATGTCTGCCTCGATCAGCACCACATCCAGCTCAGGGTTTTGCTCCTTAAGCATGATGGCCGTCCATAACCCGGTGTAACCACCTCCCACGATGCAAACGTGTGCCCGGATATCACCGCTCAACGCTTCACAGGGCTCGCCGTCTTCTAGTGCCAGCGCCTGCTCCAGCCAAAAAGGTCGCATGGATTGTTCTCCCACTCAGGTACGCAAAGGTTTGATCAGCAACGGGTGATTGGGCACAAACGGGCAAGAAGGTTTGAGCCCGGCAGGACGGCTGTTCCAGTGCGGGATCAGCACCAGCGCTGAAAACAGCGCACACCCGGCAAACACGATAAAAACTGTCACCGTGTCGAAATACCCTGGTAACAACCCACCCAAAATCGCCCCTATCGACCCGCAGCCATTCACGAAACCTGCTGCTGTGGCCCCAGCTTTGGCGGTGCCAAAGTCAATGGCTGCCGCGCCGCTGATCATCGAGTCCGGCCCGTACAGGGTCAGGCCCATCACAAATAAGAGTGCGACCACTAATGCCACGCTGCCCGAATGCAAAGCGCCCATAAAGAAGGCCAGCGAAATAGTCAGCGCCAACAAGCTCAAAATGCACGCAGGCATACGGCGGGCTCCGAAAATCTTGTCCGAAGCCATGCCAATCATGATCGGCCCCAGCAATCCGGCCAGCTCAAAAGCTGTGGGAATAATCGCCGCACCCACCTTGCCCACTTGTGGCATTTGCTCAAAAACGATCACCGGCCCCCACAGCAGAATCGCGTAACGCGCAGGCTTGAGCATGAAATACGCCAACCCCAAAGTCAGTACCGTGCGATTGCGCATGACCTCGTGCAGCGGCGCCCACACGCTGATGCGCTTTTCGGCAGCCGCCTCTTCTGGGCTCATTTCGGGTTCTGGCTCAACTGCGGGCAAACCCACATCTTCTGGTTTGTTGCGCTGAAAAATAAAAAACAGCACCGCGACAAACATCACCACGCCAGCACTGGAAATAAACGCTGCGTGCCAAGTGCCTATCAACGTATACGCCCACCAACCGGCAAACGGCGAGGCCACCAGCCCGCCAAAGGCGTAGCACGAACTCCACAACCCCAGCACCCGACCGCGTTGCTCGGCGGGGAAGAAACTGCCGATGTTTTTGCACAACCCCGACCAGCCTGTAGATTGCGCCAAACCTTGAATCAGCATGCAGGTGGCAAAGATCGGCAAAGTGGCATAAGTGCCCATTACCAAGGCTGCCAACGCTGAAATGATCAGGCCGCCCAACACCACAACCCGTGGGCCAAAGCGATCCGCCAGAATGCCCCACGTAAATTGCCCAACGGCATAGGCTGCAAGGTAGATCCCATCGAGGTTAGCCATCGCCATCTTGTCCAGATGGAAGCTGGGGTCTTCACCGATCCCCAGTTTGGCCACAGAAAACGCTTTGCGGGTGAAGTAAAAGGCCGCGTAGGCCAGCCAAGTGATGGCAAAAATCTGCACGCGCCAACGCTTGATGGTGCCAATGTGCTTGTTCATGTTGGGTCTGACCTCAGGAGTGATATGTGCCGGCAGAATCAGAAAAGAACGCCTGTTTTTTTATTGTGTGAGCACTTCAATACCGCCCTTCAGACAAGGGCGGCATCAATCAGACCAGCCACGACGATCCCGTTTTTATTGGATTTCAGGTCGCACAGGGTCAAGTCCAGGCCCGGCGTTATCGAGGACATAGCGCCGGGCTGAGGTCGATCAAAGCAATTACTGACTAATAGGTAAAATCGATTTATCGTATTTCACAAATAAGCTCAGCTTGTGAGAGGTTGTCCGATGTCGGTTTCCCACGCGCAGTTAAAAGCCTTTCATGCAGTTGCCGTTCACGGCAACTTCACCCGCGCCGCCGAGCGTTTGTTTTTGAGCCAGCCCGCCATTTCAGATCAGGTGCGAAAACTTGAAGAGCGTTTCGGCGTGTTGTTGTTCCATCGCAACAAACGCTCGGTGCGCTTGACTGACCTGGGCGAGCGCTTGCTCAGCATCACTCAACGTCTGTTTGTGGTACAAGCCGAGGCCCACGAACTGCTGCAAGATTCGCGCGCACTGCAAACCGGCAGCTTGATTTTGGCTGTGGACGCGCCAGTTCACGTGTTACCGCAAATCGCCAAGTTCTGCGAGCGCTACCCCGGTATCAGCGTGAAGATCGAAACCGGCAATACCGACGAATCGTTGGCGCGCTTGTTCAACTACCAAGCTGACTTGGCACTGTTGGGTCGCGACGTCAGTGATGAGCGTTTGCTCAGCGTGCCGTTGCGCAGTGACCCGATGGTGGCCTTCGTGGCGCGCACCCATCCTTGGGCCAGTCGCAGCGCCATTTGCCTGGCCGACCTGGATGACACCCCCTTGGTGCTGCGTGAAATCGGCTCGGTCACGCGACAAACACTGGAAGAAGAAATGAATCAGGCCGGCTTGCGTATCCGCGCCGCGATTGAGGTTGAAGGCCGTGAAGCCGCACGCGAGGCCGTGGTCGCCGGCATTGGCGTGGGCGTGGTTTCTGCCGCTGAGTTTGGTTCGGACTCGCGGGTATGCGCCCTGCCCATCAACGACTGCACAAGGCGCCTGACTGAAACCCTGGTGTGTTTGCAGGAGCAGCGGTCTCGACGGGTGGTCGCGACCTTTTTGGACATCGTGCGCGAAAGTTTATGAACGCACCAATCTCTGGCACTGACGTTCGGGATGCGCCTAATCGCAGCCTCGTACGTCGTCAGCACCTCCCTGTCTGCATGCCCTAAATCAAGGCGCCAGCTCCATAAACGCCTTAATCAGCCGCAACTCGGCACGCCGCTCCATGCAGCCAAGCATGTGGCGGTTGATCAGGCCTGCGCCATTGATCGGCACCGCGCGCACCCTCGGGTCGTGACTGACCTCAACTGACGACACAATGCCAATCCCCAACTGGGCTGCAACCGCTTCCGTCACGGCCTCACGGCTGTCGAGTTCCAGCAACACTCGTGGGGCAACGCCAGCTTGATCACAGGCTTGATCAAAGGTGCGGCGAGTGATCGACGATGGCTCGCGCAACACCATAATCACTTGGTCCATTTGGGCGATATCAATGCCGTTTACCAGCGCCAGCCACGGATGATTGGCCGGCACCAGCGCGCAAATTCGAGATTCATTGAGCGCACGCAAAGTCAGCCCTTTACGTGCCTCAACTTCAGTCAGCACCGCCACATCGGCGTGTTCTGAAAGCAGCGCCGCCAAGGTTTCTTGCGCATTGCCCAAACGCAAATTGACGGTAATCCCCGGATACCGTGCGCGAAGGCTCGCCAACATCGGCATCACCATGTGCGGGCCGTCCGCTGCCACCTCAAGGCGCCCCGTCAGCAACTGACGATTTGCCTCCAGCATCACTTGGGCTTCATCCACTAAACCGAACATGGCACGGGTGATGGCCGCCAGTTTTGTGCCTTCCTCTGTCAGTTCAACACGCCGTGCAGTACGTCGCAGCAACGTGATTTGGTAATGATCTTCGAGGGCTTTGATATGCCCGGTGACGGCAGGCTGACTGATAAACAAACGTGCCGCAGCACGGGTGAAACTGCCTTCACGCGCCACAGCATCAAAGGCTCGCAGTTGGAACAAATTCATAACTATAAGCCTCACTGATGGCTGGCATAACAACAAACAATTTGATTGATACTAACTCAAACTGCAACTTATGCCCTGTATCCAGTAGCCATCCCAAAGCTTGTGAGGAAACCAGAATGAGTACTGCCGCGCCGATCCTGCTGACCCCTGGCCCACTGACCACCTCGGCGCGTACTCGCCAGGCCATGATGGTCGATTGGGGTTCGTGGGATGACAGCTTCAATCAACTGACCGCCAGCCTGTGCGAACAACTGCTGGCAATCATCAATGGCGGTGACAGCCACCACTGCGTGCCGTTGCAAGGCAGCGGCACATTCGCCGTCGAAGCCGCCATTGGCACCCTCGTACCCCGCGATGGCAAAGTGCTGGTTTTGATCAACGGTGCATACGGTAAGCGTCTGGCAAAAATTTGCGAGGTGTTAGGTCGCCGCTTCAGCACCTTCGAAACAGCCGAAGACGAACCCACCACTGCCGCCGATGTGGATGGCTTGCTGAGCGCTGACCCAAGCATCACCCATGTGGCCTTAATTCACTGCGAAACCAGCACCGGGATTCTGAATCCGCTGTCCGAAATTGCTGCTGTCATTGCCAAACACGGCAAGCGTCTGATCATCGACGCCATGAGTTCTTTTGGCGCCTTGCCGGTTGACGCACAAAAAGTCCCCTTCGACGCGCTGATTGCCGCGTCCGGCAAGTGCCTGGAAGGCGTGCCGGGGATGGGGTTTGTGTTCGCCCGCAAAGACTCACTGGCCAACGCTGCAGGTAACTCGCACTCGCTGGCAATGGACTTGCAAGACCAACAGACCTACATGGCCAAAACCGGGCAATGGCGCTTTACCCCGCCCACCCACGTGGTGGCTGCCTTGCATGAAGCGCTATTGCAATACAACGAAGAAGGCGGCTTGCCGGCTCGTCACCAGCGTTATGCCAACAACTGTCAGACGCTGCTCGATGGGATGGCCAAATTGGGCATCCGCAGCTTTCTGCCAGAAGCGATTCAAGCACCGATCATCGTCACCTTCCACGCCCCAAAAGACCCGCGCTACCAGTTCAAAGAATTCTACGAGCGCGTTAAAGCCAAGGGTTTCATCCTGTACCCGGGCAAGTTGACCCAAGTCGAAACCTTTCGCGTGGGCTGCATCGGCCATGTCAATCAAGCCGACATGCAGGCCGCTGTGAACGCGGTCGCTGAAGTGTTGCGCGAGATGGAAGTGCTGGAGATCTGACGATCAATACGCTAACTGAGACGAACATCGCTCCTAATTTTTGTGCGGCACAGCCCGCTCTCACAGGATTAACTGACATGAACTACACCAATCCAAACAAACTTCAGGCAGCCATTCTCGATTGGGCTGGCACCGTGGTCGATTTCGGCTCGTTCGCCCCCACTCAGATTTTTGTAGAAGCATTTGGCGAATTTGACGTGCAAGTCTCTATCGAAGAAGCCCGCGGCCCAATGGGCATGGGCAAGTGGGATCACATCCGCACCCTGTGTGATCAGCCGCAAATCACCGAGCGCTACAAGAAAGTCTTTGGTCGGGCACCGACCGACGATGACGTGACCGCGATTTACCAACGCTTTATGCCGCTACAAATCGAGAAAATCGCCGAACATTCGGCCCTGATTCCCGGCGCACTGGACACCATCGCCAAGCTGCGCGAACAAGGCATCAAAATCGGCTCGTGCTCAGGCTACCCGGCGCAAGTGATGGCCAAAGTGGTCGAGCTGGCTGCCACCAATGGCTACGTTGCCGATCACGTTGTCGCAACAGACGAGGTGCCAAACGGCCGCCCTTGGCCTGCTCAAGCATTGGCCAACGTCATCGCACTGGGCATTGATGACGTAGGGGCTTGCGTGAAGATTGATGACACAGTGCCTGGCATTCTGGAAGGACGCCGCGCAGGCATGTGGACTGTGGCGCTGGTGTGTTCTGGCAACGCACTGGGCCTGACTTACGAGCAATACCGCGCGCTGGACGCTGCAACGCTGGAGACCGAGCGCAAACGTATCCATGCGCTGTTTGAAGGTTCGCGCCCGCACTACATGATCGACACCATCAGCGATCTGCCGGATGTGATTGCCGACATCAACCAGCGCCTGGCCAAAGGTGAAATGCCGCAAAGCGCCTAAACAACCACTGCTGACGACTACGGGCATAGGCTGCGGAGTCGTCAGCAGTGTAGCGTTCATTGCTGGCGAGCCCGCCAAAACTCTTGATCAGCCCAACGCCGCTCATTGCGGTAGTAAAAATCAAGATTACGTACATAAGCCTGCCTGACACTTAACAGCTTGCCCGTGTATTGCTCAATAGCATCACGCTTGCCCGCAAAAGCCGCCTGTACCGCTTGTGCGCCACGCATTGCAGTGTAAAGCGCATTGAAAATGCCTTGCGACGATAAAGGGTCATACGCCAGCGCCGCATCCCCCACCGCCAACCATTGCTCACCCGCAAAGTGCTGCAAATAACTGCCGCTCGCCTCGCACGCTTGAGGCTGGGCCCACTGGGTGGCACAGCTGTGCGCTTGGATGTGATGCGTTTGATCCAACTGCGAAAACCAACCACTTGTATCTTTGAGCACCTTTTGCGCTTGCGCCGGTGTGACATGCAACGCGGCGATTCGCTGCTGATGAGGTAACGGCGCGCTATACCACCATCCATTGGCTACGGCTTCAATACAGGTACGCTGATCAACGCCAGTGCTATGAGATCTGGCATAAAGCGCAATCAAGGGTTGATCACGCTCACGCCTAACGCCCAAGCGCCGGGCCAGAATGGAGCGGCGGCCACTGGCATCAATCAGCCATCGCGCACAAACGCTCTCATCGCTCAAGGCCAGCCACCAATGGCTGCCCATTCGCTTAACCTGCTGCAGCCGTTGCTTGAACCAAATAACCCCCGCCTCACAGGCTGCCTTACGCAACAACGCATCAAACGACTGGCGGTCAAGGTGCCAACCCGCACCGTGCGGCTCGCGCATAAAATCGCGGTAATACACAGGCGCTTCCCCCCAAGCGACGATATTGCCCAAACATGGCATCGGCTCACTTGCTTGCAGCCAAGGCAATAGCCCCAACTCACAGAGCAGCGGATACGCCGAGCCCGGAAGACTTTCACCTATTTTGAGGGTGTGAGGTGCGTCATCAATCAGTAACACCTCATGGCCCGACTGCGCCAAATGCCTAGCCGCAACAGCTCCGGCCGGGCCCGCCCCGATGATGGCTACGTCAAACGTCTTCACGTCTGACTATCCGACGAAATTCGTCATATTGCTCTTTGCTCTCCCAGCCCGCGAGCTCTAAACCTGACACGGGTTTGGTGTGACCATTCTCCAAGCCCTTCTCTTGCATCTTTACCGCGACGGCGGTTTTCTGCTGACCCGAAAGCGATTCGACCAACATGACAGCAGGCAGATAAGGGTCATTTTCGATGCCAGGCCGAGCTTCAATCACGCCAACACGCCCCAAATCGTTCACCAGCGCCAAAGCTTGTTCGACAAAACTGCCCCGTAAATGTCGCCCCCAGTAATCCCGCTGATTGAACGCAGATACCCGTTGCTCCAAGGGCAGCGTCATATCAGTCGATGTTTGATAGTTCGCCTCACTCAATACCTGATCAGGTACACGGGCGGGCCAGAAAGTAGGCAAGTAAGGGTCGTAATCCGAGTCATAACCTGAGCGACAACCCACTGCATCAACTTGCCAGGGCAATGCCATCCAACGACTAAGCCCGCCTGGCGGTTGAGCATTCAAAGGACCGCCAACGGCCAAAGCCTTGGCTTGATCCAGAACAGGCCCGTAATCTGGCAAGGGTTCATCATCGGGCATGGCTTTGATACGAAATGGAGCGCTATAGAGTGAGGCATGGCGCATTGGCCAACTGAGCTCAATACCGGGATGAAAGGCATCGGCCAAACAAAAATGTAAAGCGGCTTGGTCTAACATGGCCGGCTGTTCGGCCAGAGGAACGTCTTCCAAAGTAGGTCGAGGTTTATGCTCGGGGTTCCAGTCAGCGTCGAACTCGCCTTTAACCCACTGCATCAACAATTGACTGCGATAAACCGATGGGGACAGATGATCCTGCGCACGGTCTTCATCACCGCCAAAAGTATCTCCATACAACCAAGGCCAGGTACTGGGCTCATGGATATCGTTGTCAGCCGCACGAAACGCCTGAAACACATGTTTACGCAGATGGCTAAAAGCTTCATCCGCACGGGATAATTTGGCCAGCAAAAGCGGGTTATTAAAGTCAAAAGGTGCGCCGTGTCCAAAAAGCGTTGCAAACCCTTTGTTGACCCATTGCAAACCACTCAGACGCTGAAGAATCGGTAGAACGTCGCGGGTAAAAGACACCTTGGATGGTGTAGGCAACCAGCCACACTGTTGATAGGTGTCGGTCAGCAAGTCGTACAGTGTTCGCCACCCCACGGTATTGGGTGAAAAATCGGGCTGAGCCACTACCACCCAAGCTGACTCCACCGGTATCTCAACCCCACAAACTTTAACGACTGCCGACACGGGGCCATCAGAAGTGTCGTCAAACCAGCCAGCGGCGTTAGCAAAATGGTTAGTCACTTTAGGGTCATAAATGGGCAGCCCTGCGGGGGAGCCCGAATGACCAAAGCCACCCAAAACCAATAACCGCCCCTCTTCGTCAGTACGTAACTCACCTAACGACACAGGTGTCTTTTGAAAACTGCCCCCCGCAAATTCATGAGCACGACCACTGATGGCTCTGCCTGAAATGCTTCTCGGGCCTGCATCAATCGCCAAGGCTTCACGGTCACGCCCCACGACATCTGTATTGCGTAAGCGATTTTTTGTTTGGGCGGCATCTTCTATGTCCAGCGCCTTCTCAAATTCGTACCACTGGGCCTTGCGATTAGCCAAATGTGCTTTCCACTCAATTTGCGCAGCATCCAGTGTTAGCTCCCCAACCAACTCACCTTCGTGGTTATAACCATAGATACGAAAACGCGCAGCTTGGCTGCTTCATCGCACCTTTGGCATCTCGTCTGCTGCCAGCATTCACGACTTGAGTTTCTATTGTTTCGGGGCCAATAAAGTAGTCATCGCGGCTGTTGCCTAATCGAGCGATACCGATGCCAGGATGAATAGAGGCGCGAACAATTGTCTGTAATTGCTGCTGTGTCAGCTTATTTTTTTGCATGCGGATACATCCCTGTGTGAATGCAAACTTGCCAAATACGAAAAAGGATCATCACTGAATTGAGGGCAACGCGCTAAAAACACTATTGGCTCGGTAACGCGCACATTACTTATAGTCCAACAGCCCGCACCTAAGATTTAAGATTCCAGTTTTGCGGGCCGCTCAACCTGAGGCTCACCCAGCACTTGAGCATTGTAATTACGACGAACATCTGCAGAAGCCTGATAAACAATTTTTCGTGCATCCACCAGACTGCCGACAGGTTCATGCTCTTTTAATGTGCGCCACGGGTTAAACGCAAGTGTCTCGCCATAAGTAGATTGGTTGCGCGAATCGATATCTTGCACCGGCAATATAAGTGTTGCGACATGAACAGGCTTGGATAAGGCCTCATCCCACAGGAACGTGGCTTTATCCAGTGGCATTGCGGCTTCGTCTTTTTGGAGTTGCACCATAAAGCGCAGGCGCACTTCTGAGTTCATAAGACGCTCATGCAGATCAGCCTTTAGATAGCCTGGCTTGTCGTAATCAGGGTCAGGTCCCATCGAAACAACTTCGGGCTCAATTTTATATTTGCAGTGCATTTGAGACCCGAACCTAAAAGGGATAACGCTCCACAGCTCACTGTCCAGAACGCTCTTCACGTCCTTTCTCATGGCGTCCAATATCGCCGCAGTGTCCTCATGGGCCTCAATCCATGCCGTGAAGTCCCTGAAGGCCAACGCCATATCTTGGGCGTCATTCACAAAAAAAACCGGGTGATTTTGAAGCAGAAAGTCTACGGTGGGTGCCAATGAGTCCGGCTCAAGGCATTTATGGCCTTCTACGCCAAAAAGCTTTATACCCAGCCCGACAGTGGTTTTAGAGAATTAAAACTGTCGCGAAATAATTAAAACTGTCGCAGCCGATGAAAGCCTCGTGATCTTAGACAGCATTGCCCATCACTTAGCGAGCCAAGGTGCTTGGTAATACAATGCAAAAAACCCGCTAAAAGCGGGCTTTTTTTCTGGGTCCGATTTGGAGCAACCCAAGGCCTGACTTACAACTGCTCTTAAGTGCAGATCATAGAGCCCGGTTACACCGGACGAAGGGAAAAAAGCTGATACGGTTTCAACCAGTGCCAACTTGCTCAAGCCACTGCCCAGGTCCATGGTATGCCCAAACGCTGCACCATCATCCAGGCTTATGAAGGGCGTTAGGGTTGAGCACCATGCTGTGGTCGCCCGCCAAGAACCGCAGTATGTTTCCGAAGGCACTGCGCAGGTACGTGTCGTAGCTCTGTTCGGCGACATACCCTAGATGCGGGGTACACAACACGTTAGGCAACTGCATCAACGGGTGCTGCCGGTGGTAGACGGGCTCCGACTCGTACACATCGACGGCGGCATAACCGGGCCTACCGAGGCTCAGCGCCCGCTCTAAGGCGCCGGGCGCGATCAGCTCGGCGCGGCTGGTATTGACCAGCATCGACTCGGGCTTCATCCGCGACAGATCCTCGAACGAGATAGCGCCGCGTGTCTGGTCCGCCAGTCGCAGGTGCAGGGTGATTACATCGCTGCTGGCGAAGAGCGCGTCGCGTGTCTCGCAGGCCGTATAACCGGCCTTGATCGCCTCTGCCCTCGCTCGCTGCCCCAGACCTGCACTTGCATCCCGAAGGCCTGCGCAAAACCGGCAACCCGCTTACCTAGCTTGCCGAAACCGAGAATACCCAACGTTCTGCCGTGTAACTCCTGACCGCTATTGACTTGCCATTGGCCGTCCTGAAACGCAGTTACCGCTTCATGAAGACGCCGAAAGCCGCTCATGATCAGCAACCAAGCAAGCTCGGCTGGCGCATGAGGTGAGCCGATCCCTTCCATGACCACCACGCCTGCATCCGTGCAGGCCTCCATATCGATATGGGAACCTGCCGGACCGGTCTGGCTAATAATTCGCAGGTTCGGCATTTTTCCGAGCAGCGCCTTATCCACTGGAGTGCGCTCCCTGATGAGGACTAGGCACTCGGTCTGAGCCAGAACCGCATCGGGATGCTTCTCCCGCGTGAGGTCGCCCAAGCTCGTGACCTTGTGGTCTGCCATCATCTGCAAACACGGCATTGCTGCCGCTGCACCTTGATAATCGTCAGGTATCAATACATTCATCATCAACTCGCCATTTCAACAGGACTGGAATGAACAGGCACTGGCTGCTGCCCATCAAAGTAGGAAAGTCCCAAGGATCACGGTCACCGTTACCACCGAGAACAATGTTGTCCAGGTGATGATCGATGCCATCGCTTCAGCGTCGCCGCCCATTTGTCGCGCCAGGATATAAGCGTTACCTGCACATGGAACGGCCGAATACAACAAGGCGATATTGGCTGACACACCGGACACACCCAGGGCCTTCAAAAGCGCGAAGGTACAGATGGGCAAAAGAAGCAGTTTCAATGTAGTGGCGTAGGCAGTTGCTATCGTTCGGCTGGCGTGCATACCCAGCACCAGCCCGCCGCCCACCGACATGAGGCTCAATGGCGTTGCGGCATTGCCGAGATACGCGAGAAACTGTCTGATCGCGCCGCTAATATTGACACCAATGAGGTTAAGCACTACACCCAGCACGGCGGCGATGATCAACGGATTCTTCACCAGCGCGAGTACGCTACCTGCTACCGATTTCTTGCCACCGGTGCCGTAGTGGTTCATCAATAGCACACTCATGACATTGGTCAGCACGATCATGTATGCAATGAACACCCCCGAGAGTGCAACACCTTCAGCGCCGAACAACGATTGCGACAGCGCGATGAACACATACGAGTTGTAGCGTACCCCGCCCTGAAAGATAGACGTGAACAGATCGTTCTTTACATTGACGATGCGCTGCCCGATGAGGATGACAACCGCCACTATCAACGTCCCACCCACCGTCGCGGCGAGAGCATGAGTCGTCGCGCCGCTATCAAAATCGGCGCGGCTGATTTCCAGTACCAGCAGCGACGGGAAGAACAGGTAATAGACCGCTTTGTCCGCAGTTTTCCAGAACCCATCGTCCTTCAGAAAATAATGTTTGGCCAAATAGCCGGACACGATCAACAGAAAGATCGGCAGAATTGACAAGAATGTATTCAGCATACTTCAGCATCCGCAGGCTGAAAAACACGCGACTTCACTTGCGTTAAATTTCGATGGTTCCACAAGTTGGGAGAAATGAACACGCGTTGTACCCAGCGCATGGGGTTTCCGGCCTCGTCGAAAGAGCCGCTGAACTTGTCACGCGAATGCAAGGTGAAGCGATTGTCTATGTAGAATAGCGTGCCTGGCGAGATGTCCACACCGAAAGACACCTCCTTGATCGCCGCATAGAAGTTGTTCATAGCCGCTGCCGCAGCGGTCGTCAGTGGCTCCACCATGTCTGGGTAAAACACTGCACTGACCTCAGGAAGCTCCACATGACCGCGTACCAGCGCTGTCGGCTCAGTTTGCTGAATATCCCCTCGACGCCAACGGTAAGGCACCTTGATTCGGAACGCCGGGGAACGCAGGCTTTCAACATCCTCGGGTGAAAGACGCTTGAGCGCTGCACGCGCATCGGCAAGCCGGGTCAAGGGGCCCTCCGGGTCATGACGTACGCCGGTCAGCAACAAGCCCAAAGGCGAGAAGTTGAAATCTTCCATGAACCGTAGTGCGGCATTCTCGATATGAAAATCCAGTTCGACCTCAGATCCCAAGCCCGTGTATTCAAGTTTGGCGGTTTTGGTCGGAATAAGGTTGTTCACGATGTCGGAGCCTTCAAATTCGATTGAATATGGCTCTCCGAGCAGCGAAGCAAAGGTCATGATCAGGTTTTCACTAATACAGTGACTTTTCGAACCGGGCGAGAATATCTGAGGATCAGGGGTATTGAACACTTGCTCATCCGTGGGCAGGTTCTTGAATACCAGATAGGGACGCGGAGTGATTGATGCCCGCTGCTCGGCCAGTACATCAATCAGACGGCGCGGCATGATCGACAACGCCATGATCCGCAGGTCAGTAATGTATCGCAGGCTTCCGTGGGGGTCATAGGCAATGTCACTCAAGGCTTTACCCAAGCGAATCCTTTCGGCGTCTGTCAACGTGAAAACATGTTGCGTGTCCATGCAATACCTTCAATATTCTATTAATGATACAGGGGCGCGCCCTTAGCATCAGCGTGAAAGCTGCTGCTGGATCAAGGGTGCAAGTTTTTGAGGATGGTTTCCGAGCTGGAACTTACGGCTATTCAGACCATGCGGAGCAACGGCCAAGCACGACGTTAGCTTGCCGAAGGCCCCGGATAATCAGCCATAGCCGCGACAGCTTTAATTCTTTAACGCCAACAGTCTCTCCCCTCTCAGGCACTCCATCTGGAATATCACACGAGTATCGTACCCAAGCAGGGTAGGTTTTAGGCTCTGAAAAAAGCCCCACTTTAAACTCAACAGGGATGTTTTTAGACACTTCAAAACGCCCATGAGCTACACCATTCAAACGCAGGAATACTGGACGTCTGACAGGGCACTGCCCTTCTCGAACTCTTCGCATCTGAGTTTTTTTTCAATGAACAACTCTTTCAACTCGGCAATGGGATCACTTTCTTTTACATCGACGCCTACAACACCTGATATACCGCGCGTATCTTCCATAAACCCCACATCCATTTTTCAAATAAACGTCATTGATAAACAACACTATATGAATTCGAGAGCAATGCACGCTTAACGTATAAAAATAAGTAACGAGAAATTATTAACCTTCCAAATACCTCATACACCCCCCGCGCAAAACTAAAGCAAAAAAAAAACACCGCACTATGCGGTGTTTCAAAGAGTTACTTTATTTATATCATTACTCGCTCTTAACTTTCGCCACCCACTGGGCAAACTCATCAATAAATTTTTGCAAAAAAGGTCGCGTTTTGTCTGACAGCTGGCCTGATGCATCGAACGCGTCGCCTGCGCCCCCTAAATAGGCTTCTGGCTGCTGCATGCACGGCACATTCAAAAACACCAACGACTGACGTAAGTGGTGGTTCGCGCCAAAGCCGCCGATTGCGCCCGGCGACACACTGATCACAGCCCCTGGCTTGCCACTAAAAACGCTTTGCCCGTAAGGACGGGAACCCACATCAATCGCGTTTTTCAGTGCGCCTGGCACAGAGCGGTTGTATTCAGGCGTTACAAACAGCACTGCATCCGCCGAGCGAACCTGATCACGGAAGGTGTTGTAAGACACCGGTGGCGGAGTGATGTCGATGTCTTCGTTATAAAGCGCCAACTCACCGATTTCGACGATTTTCAGCTTTAGAGTGTCTGGGGCCAGTTGCGCCAAGGCATGGGCTACCTTTCGGTTAAGAGAGTCCTTTCTCAGACTGCCGACCAGTACTGCAACGTTGTAAACCTTACTCATAATGAACCCCGAGACTTTGGCTGTAGGAAGACTAGACTCTGTACAAAATGTCTCTGCGCTTGGTTATACACCGTTGAAAACAGGTTAAAAAAGCTCATTTACAACACGTAAACTCCGCTTCCTCGCCTGGTTTCGCCTTGCCTAACCTTCGCTCGAAAATATTTCATACAGCCCCTAGTTATAGATGATCGGACTCGTTTCTTGCACCCCGGTTCACCTTAACGGCCGCCAAGCCTGTAAAGTAGCCGGACTATTTTTTCCACATTGCTAAACTTCCCCTACTGAACAACGGTCTACAGAACCGAAAATTGGGTGTTTATCTCCAGAGGTTCTCTACAAATGGCGGCAGTTCTCGTTGGTCAATTTCATGCAAGGGATGCGGAAGGCCGTGTCTATTCCGTGCATGAGTTTCAAGATTCAGAAGTAGCAGGCGCTGCAACCTACAAGCTGGCCATTGGCGATCGCGTTAAAAAAATTGATGATGAGCAGTTCCAACTGGTTCAGTCAGAAGTCATTCTGATTCGTGATCCTGCACCCGCTGTCTAAGCATTACCTGCTTTTTACGGCATATCGCGCAAGTCAAAGGATGGGCGAGGGTCAGGCTTCTTAACGTCAGGCCTCGCCCGCTGAACATGGACTTCACGCATGCGTTTACGCCACATCGAAGCGATTCAGGCCATTGTGCAAACCGGCAACCTCGGCCACGCCGCCGAGTTGCTGCATATGCCCGTGGCAACACTGAGCGCAACATTGCAGGAAGCTGAGCAGCAGCTCGGTTTTATGCTGTTTGCCAGCGTTCGCGGGCGGCTGCAGGCCACTCGCGAAACACTGCTGCTTCAACCTCTTATCGACGAGTTGCATCTGCAACTTGAACCCCTGCGTCGCCTGGCTGACAGTTTGCGTCAGCATCATGAACCCGTCTTGCGCGTGGTCTGTAGCGACACATTGGCTCAACCCCTGATGCCCTACAGCATTGCGAGCCTCAAGCGCCGGTTTCCCGATACGCCCATTACTTTAAGCAGCCAGCCCTGTGCTGAAATTGTGCGCCGCTTGTTGCTGGCCGAATGCGATGTCGGCTTGAGTTTGCATGCCCCACAGCTGTCAGGTATCGAATGTGTGGCGCTGGCGCAAGGCAAAGTGCAACTGCTCGCGCCCCACGGCTGGTTATCGCCCAAGCAAAAGTACATAGCACTTCAAGATTTAGCAGGCCAAGCGATGATCGCTTTGCAACATCCTGACCCGCTGAGCCGCGTGCTCGATAACAAGCTCTACAATCTGCGGCCCGCGCCCGTGGTGCAGATTCAGGTTCAGAGCTATCAGATGATGCGCAACATGGTCGAAGCAGGCGAAGGGCTGGCATTGGTTGACCCGTTTACCGCTGTCGGCGCCAAAGCCAGCGGGCTTGATGTGTGCCCGGTATCACCCGCAATCCCGGTGACACTGTTTGCGCTGACCCGCGCTGGTTCAGAGCCCAGCGCAGCACTTAAGTCACTGCTCGATATCGTGGGCCAAAAGGCCGAAAGTTTGTTGAGTGATCAGGGGCTGGTGACGCTTTAGGCGCAGTTGTTCAAGCTGGCTCTTTAAACAGCAAATACCAAAAAATCGCCACTTCACGGGTTTGCGGATCAATGCCGCGATAACGCAGATGGTCAACCCCGCCCACTTGATAGCCACAACGCTCATATAAGCGACACGCGCCAATGTTGTTGTTTTGGGTTTCAAGCATGATCCCCGGGAGGTTTTTTTTGTGGCTCCAGAACTTCACCACCTCCAGTAACGACTTGGCCACGCCGTGACGGCGTGCGCAGGCAGCTACTGCCAGCTCGTCGACATGGGCAAAACCGTTCCAGTTGGTACTCACCACAACGTGACCCACTGGCTGGTTGTCCAGATACGCCATGAACACCGCACTGTCGTGTGCACCTCGATAAGCAGCAAATTCGTCCGGATCAATGCCATAACATTTGCGATATGGCGCGATCTGCTCCAACGGCCACTGCTCGACCTTTTTATACGGATCAGCACAGGCATATGCCCGAACTTCAAAGCTGAAGTCATTACCCCATACATAGGGAGCAAAACCTTCATCAGCCAAACGTACCGAAACGTGTGGGTCGGTGGGGTTCATGACTAAGTACATGGTGCGAAAATCCTTATCCCTGACGCGCAGAACCCACTCACGCAATCAAGCCTCTGACCCTTCGTTATTGCAGGGTCTGGCCTTTGGCTTCAAGTAACTGGGTCCATAACGCCGGGCCGCCTGCCGATTTGGCGATGGCCTCAAGACGCTGGGCGTGCTCAGCCAAGTCTTGTTCGCTAGCTCGAATAATCCGACCCGGCTGGCGGTCGCTCGCCAATCGGCGGATTTCAGTCGCCTGATTGCCCGAACCTTCACCCGAACCATTACCGTCAGAGGCGTTACCCGCCAGCGACAGGCTGGTTTGCCCGCCGGTCATGGTCAGGTAAACGTCGGCCAGAATCTCGGAGTCGAGCAACGCGCCGTGCAACTCACGACCTGAGTTGTCAACGCCATAGCGTTTGCACAAGGCATCGAGGCTGTTGCGTTGGCCAGGGTGACGCGCCCGCGCCATCATCAGGGTGTCGAGGATGGTGCAGTGCTGCGTAAGATCAGCTCGATCCATCTGCCCAATCAGGGCAAATTCGTTGTTCAAGAAGCCGATGTCGAACGCAGCGTTATGAATGATCAGCTGCGCGCCTTTGATGAAGTCGAAAAACTCATCAGCCACTTCAGCAAAGCGCGGTTTACCCACCAAAAATTCGTTGGTGATGCCGTGGACGCCAATGGCGCCCTCGTCACTTTCGCGATCGGGCTGCAAATAGACATGAAAATGCCGCCCGGTCAGACGACGGCCCATCAACTCGACGCAACCAATCTCGATCACACGGTGGCCATCGGTGACCGGCATACCCGTGGTTTCAGTATCGAGCACCACACTACGCATGCTTGATTCCTCGCATTTCATCGACCCCGCGGTTGGCCAACTGGTCAGCCCGCTCGTTGCCGTAATGGCCAATGTGCCCACGTACCCATTGCCACTTCACGGTATGACGATTGACCTGCTCATCGAGCAGTTTCCACAGGTCGGCGTTTTTGACGGGCTCTTTGGCGGCGGTTTTCCAGCCGCGCTTTTTCCAGTTGACCATCCACTCGGTGATGCCTTTCATCACGTACTGTGAATCTGTCACCAACAGCACTTCGCAAGGGCGCTTGAGCTCTTCAAGGCCACGAATGGCGGCCATCAGCTCCATGCGATTGTTGGTCGTGTTGGGCTCACCGCCCCACAGCTCCTTTTCAACACCCTGGCAAACCAGCAAGGCTCCCCAACCACCGGGGCCGGGGTTGCCCTTGCAGGCACCATCAGTGAACATTTCAACGCTATCGCTCATTACAACCTATCCAGAAAGTAGTGCATCGGCCTGCCAATCATGGATCGACAGCACCTGAGGCCGGATAACACCAACCTGCTATTAAAAGACAATCAAGGCTCAGAGTGACGCCGATTAACCTTGGCCATCGGCAGGGGAATAAGCTTGCCCATAGGCTCGCGGCGGATCTGGTTGACGGGCCGCAAGCCCACCACCATTTTGCGCGCGACCAATATATAGAAGCCGCCACCGGCCAATTGCCAGCTTCCCGCCTTGTGCTCCCAGCCAGATAAACGGCGTTGCCATGCCTTAGAAGCAAGCGGCGGACGATAGCACCCGAAGCGGCGTTTCTCCAGCGCAAAGCCCAGTAGATTCAGCCAGTCGGCGACCCGCGACGGCGAAATACAGCGCGCACTCTTAAGGGCATCCTTGGCAAAAAAATGCCGCATGCCCCACGGGCTCCACGGGTTTATACCCACAATCAGCAAATGGCCCCCGGGGCGCACGCTGCTGGCGGCTTCACGCAACAAACCATGAGGGGACAGGCAAAAATCCAGCCCATGCTGCAACACCACCACATCGGCAGCATGCTCACATAAAGGCCAAGCCTGCTCGTCACAAAAGATCTCAACCCCCGGCAGAGGCGCCCCTAAACGCACATTGCGTTGCACTTGCGGGGCGCTTGGCGGAGTGTCCGCACCCGGGCCGTAATGCACCAGATAGCCACCGAAAAACCTGCCCAACTCGTCTTCAAGTACGCGCTGCTCATCGTCAAGCAGCAGTTGCCCCAGCGGGCTCGACAACCATTCGCGGGCCGAACTGATCAGCGCCAACCACTCAGGATCCGCCTGAGCCAATGCTTTATCGGTCATTGCTCCTCCAACTCGCCATCTACTTTCACAAGCCCTAAGATGCGCCTTTGTCTCGCACTTGGGAATTGCACCATGCTACAGATCGATGCCCTGCCCGCCTTCAGCGACAACTACATTTGGTTGTTACAAGACACAACCAACAAGCGCTGCGCCGTGGTCGATCCGGGCGATGCCGCCCCCGTTCAGACCTGGCTGGCTCAACACCCCGATTGGGTGCTGAGTGACATCCTGATCACCCACCATCACTTCGATCATGTGGGCGGTGTAGAACAGTTGTTCAAAGCTACGGACGCCAAAGTGTGGGGGCCTGCTTTGGAAAACATCCCGGCGCGGCAAGTGGCGCTCAACGACAACGATCGCATTACTGTACTGGGGCTGGAGTTCGACGTGTTCCTTGTTCCGGGTCACACCTTGGGTCACATTGCTTACGTTCACAGCACGTCATCAAACCCTCTGGTCTTTAGTGGCGACACGCTGTTCGCTGCCGGATGTGGCCGCTTGTTTGAGGGTACACCCGAACAAATGCACCGCTCATTGAGCCGACTGGCGGTTTTACCTGAGCAAACCCTCGTTTATTGCACCCACGAGTACACGCTCAGCAATTTGCGCTTTGCCCAAGCCGTGGAGCCTTGCAACCCGGACATCGCCGCACGAATTGAGCAAGTCACCCAGTGGCGCGCTGAAGGCCGCATCAGTTTGCCGTCCAATTTGGCCCTTGAGCGACGCACTAACCCCTTTTTACGGGTCAATGAAACATCCGTTAAAGAAAAAGCTGATGAGTGGAGCAAGCGTCACAATGACTCGCCCAGCGCCGTCTTTGCCAGCTTGCGCAGTTGGAAAGACACCTTCTAATCAGAGTCGCGGTTGGCACAAAAAATCTGAACAGTTGACCGCGCCCCCCCTGCTTTCTAGAATCCCCCGACATTTTTGCCCGGAACTATCTTCCAGCCAATGTCGTCATTTATACGTAACTCCATCAAATCAGACGCATTGACGCGCCTGGCGCAAGTCATCGCGCTGGCCGTGTCCGCTGTGCTCGCGGGTTGCCAAAGCATTGATCATTCGGCACAAACCGCCGAAAGACCTAGCCTGAAAGTAACTAAACGCATTCCTCAAGAACCGATCTGGCTCAGCAACAAACCCAGCCCCGTCGCCCCGCAAGATGTATGGGAACGGATGCGCCAAGGGTTTAAGTTGCAGGACAGCGTGGACGTGAACCCACGTATCGAGCAACAGCGATTGTGGTTTGCCAGCAACCCTTCTTTTCTCGAAAACGCGGGTGAGCGCGGCAGCCTTTATATCCATTACATCGTTGAGCGCCTCGAAGAGCGCAACATGCCGCTGGAGCTGGCCTTACTGCCGGTTATCGAAAGTGCCTACAACCCAATGGCCTATTCCCACGCAAATGCAGTAGGCCTCTGGCAGTTCATTCCCTCGACCGGCCGCTACTTTAACCTGCGCCAAACCCGCGCCTATGACGGCCGCAAAGACATCACCGCCTCAACCTTGGCGGCGATGAACTACCTGACGCGCTTGCATGACATGTTCAACGGTGACTGGTTGCTGGCATTGGCTGCCTACAACGCCGGGGAAGGCACCGTGAGCCGCGCCATCGAACGCAATGAGAAACTCGGGCTGCCCACTGACTACTGGAACCTGCCACTGCCGCAGGAAACCAAAGACTACGTTCCTAAATTATTGGCCCTGTCCCAAGTGGTCATGGCACCAGAGGCCTACGGGATCAACCTGAACCCGATTGCCAACGAACCCTATTTCGAAATGGTCGAAATCAAACAGTCTATGGACCTGTCCCGCGTGGCAGCCCTGGCTGAGATCGACGAAGACGAAATGTTCCAACTGAACCCGGCCTACAAGCAGCGCGCGACAATGGACGGCCCACAGCATTTGCTGGTGCCAACGTCCAAGGCACAGTTGCTGACCACCAGCCTGTCCAACCTCAAACCTGAAGAGTTAGTAAGTCTGCGCCCCAAAAAGGCCGTGTTTGAAAACTTGGCCAGCACAGACACCGTCCGGCTCAACCGCAAGTATCGGGTCAAAAGCGGTGACAACCTGACCCTGATTGCCAAGGCTAACAAGGTCAATGTCAAAGACCTGCAGCGCTGGAACAAGCTGAGCGGCAAAAACCTCAAGGCTGGTCAAATGCTGGTTATGCAAGACACCCGCAAGCCCGCCGCCAAAAAAGCCACGACCTACAAGGTCAAAAAAGGCGATTCGCTGTACATCGTGGCCAAGCGCTTCAACGTTGAAATGCAGCATCTCAAGCGCTGGAACCCAAACAGCGCCAAAGCCTTGAAACCGGGGCAAATCCTGACTGTGTACAAACCGCACTAAGCACAAAGCACACGTCAATGCGGGCAAGCAGACTCCTACAAGATTGCAGGAGGCTACTTGCCCGCAGTGCTTTCTGGAGTGGCCTTTTTCCTACAGATACAAGCTGTTACTGTACGGAAACCTTAAGCCCAACGCCCGGATCGGATCTCTGACTTGATGCGTCCCCTGCTCCTGCTTTTAATCAGCCTGGCTTTGAGCTTCCCCGCGTGCGCAACCCTGAGCGAAAGCCATGGATATGCCCAGTTCGGCACACTCAAATACCCAGCCACCTTTACCCATTTCGATTGGGTCAACCCGCAAGCGCCCAAAGGCGGGACGCTGCGAGTGATGGCATTTGGCACCTTTGACACGCTGAACCCTTATACCTTCAAAGGCACCAGCCCGGTGTCGACCCCCAATTTTCTGCAATATGGGGTCAACGAGCTCAACGAAACCCTGATGGCGGGCACAGGGCAATACGCGCCTTCGGGTGACGAGCCTACTGCCAGCTATGGCTTGATTGCACAATCGGTGGAATACAACGAAGACCGCAGCTGGGTGGTTTTCAACCTTCGTCCTGAAGCGCGCTTTCACGATGGCAAGCCAATCACCGCCTACGACGTTGCCTTCTCTTACGCCCTATTGCTCAAAGAAGGCCACCCGCAATATCGAACCAACCTACAAGAAGTTCAGCGTGTAGACATTCTTGGCCCCAAGCGCATTCGTTTTGTATTCAAGCGAGCGGGTAACCCCTTGTTGATTTTGCGCTTGGGCGAACTCCCCGTTCTGCCAAAGCACTACTGGGAAAAGCGTGACTTCAAAGCCACGACGTTCGACCCTCCTTTAGGCAGTGGGCCTTATCGCATCACCAAGGTCACGCCCGGGCGGCAGCTCGTGTTTGAGCACGTGAAAGACTGGTGGGGAACGAACCTGCCGGTGAATCGCGGCAAGTACAATTTCGACCGTGTCGAAGTAGAGTTTTACCGCGACAGCGATGTGGCCTTTGAAGCCTTCAAGGCGGGTGAATTCGACATCTATATCGAGCATCAGGCCAAAAACTGGGCCAATGGTTATAACTTCCCGGCGGTGCGACGGGGAGATGTCATCAAAGCCGAAATCACCCACCAGATCCCGACTCAAACCCAAGGCCTGTTCATGAACAGCCGCCGAGCAAACTTCGCACAAACCCGCGTTCGTGAGGCGCTGGGCTTGATGTTCGATTTTGAGTGGACCAATCGCACCCTGTTCAATGGCGCTTACCAGCGCGCCATGAGTTATTACCCCAACAGTGAGTTCTCCGCCAAGGGCATCGCACAGGGTCACGAATGGTTGATGCTGTCACCCTGGCGCAGTCAGTTGCCCCCTGAGCTGTTCAGTCAGGCCTTTAACTTGCCGCAAACCGACGGCCGCGGCATCCCCCGCGAAACCCTGCGCAAAGCCCTTGGATTACTAGGTGAGGCAGGCTGGAAGCTTTCCGGGCAGCGTTTGCTTAATAGCGAAGCAAAGCCACTGCGTTTTGAAATATTGCTGGTAAACCCCAACCTTGAGCGCATTCTGCAGCCCTATGTAGAAAACCTGGCCAGCATCGGGATCGACGCACGTTTACGCACGGTTGATCGTGCTCAATACAAACAACGGCTCGATCAGTTCGACTTCGACATGATTCTGATGACCCTTGACCAAACCCTCAGCCCCGGGCTTGAGCAATGGCAGTACTTCCACTCCAGCCAAGCCAATATAAAGGGCAGTAAAAATTACGCCGGGGTTGCGAATCCGGTGGTTGATCATCTACTTGAACGCCTGCTCGCCGCTCAAACCCGCGACGAGCAGTTAGCGGCTGGCCGGGCACTGGACCGTGTTCTGCTGTGGCAGCACTACAGCATTCCTAACTGGTATCTGAATTATCACCGCCTGGCGTACCGTAATCGGTTCGCCTTTGTGACTACGCCGCCCTACACCCTGGGCCTAAGCGCGTGGTGGCTAAAGCCTACGGAGAATATCCAATGATGCCCTTGCGTACGTTGCTAAAACCTCTGGCAGGCCTGCTGCTTGCCAGCTTGACCTGCGCCGCGCTGGCCGCCCCGCAACATGCTCTGACACTCTACGATGAGCCCCCGAAATACCCGGCCAATTTCAAGCATGTCGAGTACGCCAACCCAGACGCCCCTAAAGGCGGTACTTTCCGCAAGGCCACGTTCGGCAGCTTTGACAGCCTCAACCCATTTATCAACAAAGGGGTGGCAGTCGAAGACATCGAGTTGACCTACGACACCCTGGCCCGACAAACACTCGACGAGCCTTTTACCGCCTATGGTGTGATCGCGGAAAAAATCGAAAAGGCACCCGACAACAGCTGGGTACGCTTTTACTTGCGCCCTGAAGCCAAATTCAACGATGGCCACCCTATTCGCGCCGAAGATGTGGTGTTTACCTTTGACACCTTGATGAAACATGGCTCGCCATTGTTTAAGGGCTACTACAGCGACGTGGACAGCGCAATCGCCGAAAACCCGTTGCAAGTGAAGTTCACCTTCAAGCACAACAAAAACCGCGAGCTACCACTGATTCTCGGGCAACTGCCTGTGCTGCCCAAGCATTGGTGGCAAACCCGTGACTTCGGCAAAGGCAATCTCGAAATACCCGTAGGCAGCGGGCCTTACACCATCACAGAAATCAAACCGGGGCGCTCAATTCGTTACGAGCGCAACAAGAACTACTGGGGCAAGGATCTACCCATCAACAAGGGCCTGTATAACTTTGATGCCATCACCGTCGACTACTTTCGCGACAACAGCGTGGCATTTGAAGCGCTCAAGGCTGGGCAGTTTGATTACTGGTTTGAGATCAGCGCCAAAAACTGGGCCGGCGCCTATAACATTCCTGCGGTAAATGAAGGTCGACTCAAGAAAGAAGAGATCCGCAATGCCAACCCCACGGGCATGCAAGGCTTTGTGTTCAACCTGCGCAGGCCCATGTTTCAGGATGTTCGCGTGCGTGAAGCGCTGAGCCTGCTGTTCGACTTTGAGTGGACCAACAAACAACTGTTCAACGGCGCCTACAACCGCACGAGCAGTTACTTCGACAACTCGGAAATGGCCGCCAAAGCGCCACCCACCGAAGAAGAACTGGCAATTCTTGAGCCGTTGCGCGGGCAGATTCCTGATCAGGTGTTCACCGACATCTTCAAGCCCAGCACCACTGATGGCAGCGGCATGATTCGCGAGCAACAACGCCGCGCTTACAAACTCCTGCAAGAAGCAGGTTGGCATGTCGTCGACGATAAGATGGTCGACGCACAGGGCAAGCCTGTCACCATTGAGTTCTTGCTGGCACAAACTGAGTTCGAGCGTATTCTGCTGCCCTTCAAGCGCAACCTGAGCGAGCTGGGCATCGACTTGCAGATTCGCCGCGTTGACGTATCGCAATACCTCAACCGCCTGCGCTCACGAGACTTCGACATGATTGTCGGCAGCTTCCCACAGTCCAACTCACCGGGCAGCGAACAACGCGAGTATTGGGAATCGCAAAATGCCGACAAACCCGGAAGCCGCAATTTTATGGGCCTCAAAGACCCAGCTATCGACCAACTGACAGAAGGCCTGATCAACGCAGAGTCCCGGCAAAGCCTGATCAATTATGCGCGCGCCCTGGATCGCGTCCTGCAATGGGGCTTTTATGTCATCCCTAACTGGCACATCAAAACGTGGCGTGTGGCGTACTCGAATCATATCGCCCACCCCAAAGTGACTCCGCTGTATGACATTGGTCTGAACACCTGGTGGATGAAACCTGGCACCCAACAAGATGCGTCCATTAACCCCACAAGCGAAAGCCTGGAGCCTTAAATGCTGGCATATATATTCAGGCGATTGGTGCTGATTATTCCCACGCTGCTTGGGATCCTGCTGATTAACTTCATCATCATTCAAGCCGCACCCGGTGGCCCCGTTGAACAGATGATTGCCAAGCTCGAAGGCTTCGACGGCGCGACCAGCCGCATTGCGGGCGGCGGCTCGGAAGTGTCGGTGGCGGGTTCCAACTACCGTGGCGCACAGGGCCTCGACCCAGCGCTGATCAAAGAAATCGAAAAGATGTACGGCTTTGACAAGTCAGCACCCGAACGGTTGTGGATCATGATCAAGAACTACGCCCAACTGGATTTTGGCGAGAGCTTTTTCCGCGATGCCAAAGTAATTGATCTGATCAAGGAGAAGATGCCCGTTTCAATTTCGCTGGGGCTTTGGAGCACGCTGATTATGTACCTGGTGTCGATCCCGCTGGGGATCGCCAAGGCCACACGACACGGCAGTCATTTCGACGTTTGGACCAGCTCAGCCATCATCATCGGCTATGCAATACCCGCATTTCTATTTGCCATTTTACTGATCGTGGTGTTTGCCGGAGGCAGTTACCTGGACTGGTTTCCACTGCGCGGCCTGACCTCTAATAATTTTGATGAGCTGAGCTGGGGCGGCAAAATCCTCGATTACTTTTGGCATTTAGCGTTACCCGTCACAGCGCTGGTCATCGGCAACTTCGCAACCATGACCTTGCTGACCAAAAACAGTTTTTTGGATGAGATCAACAAACAGTATGTGGTCACGGCCAAAGCCAAAGGGCTGACTAACCACCGCGTTCTGTACGGTCACGTGTTTCGCAATGCGATGCTGCTAGTCATCGCTGGTTTCCCCTCAGCCTTTATCGGGATTTTCTTTACCGGCTCATTGTTGGTTGAAGTGATTTTCTCGCTGGATGGGCTGGGGTTGATGAGTTTTGAGGCCGCCATTAATCGCGACTATCCAGTGGTATTTGGCACCCTGTTTATCTTTACGCTGGTTGGGCTGGTGGTGAAACTGATCGGTGATCTCTCATACACCCTGGTTGATCCACGCATCGACTTTGAAAGCAGGGAGCATTGAGATGAAGCTATCCCCTCTCAACCGACGACGCTTTGAACGCTTCAAGGCCAACAAGCGCGGCTGGTGGTCGTTATGGATTTTTTTAGTGCTGTTCGGCCTGAGCCTTGGCGCTGAACTGATTGCCAACGATAAGCCGCTGGCGATTAATTACGACGGCGAATGGTATTTCCCGGCACTTAAGCGCTACCCGGAAACTGACTTTGGCGGCGAGTTCCCACTCGAAGCCAACTACAAAAGCCCGTATATCCGCGAACTGCTGGCCAAGAAAGATGCCTGGGTGCTGTGGCCGCCAATTCCTTACAGCTATCAGAGCATTAACTACAACTTGAAAGTCCCTGCACCAGCGCCGCCTTCGGCTGAAAACTGGCTGGGTACGGACGATCAGGGGCGCGATGTGCTGGCGCGCGTGATCTACGGCTTTCGAATTTCAGTGTTGTTTGCCCTGACGCTGACTATTTTGAGCTCAATCATTGGCGTCATTGCAGGCGCGCTCCAAGGTTTCTACGGCGGCTGGGTAGACTTGGCAGGTCAGCGTTTTCTGGAAGTCTGGTCAGGCTTGCCCGTGCTTTACCTGCTAATCATCCTCGCCAGCTTCGTACAGCCCAATTTTTGGTGGCTGCTAGGGATCATGCTGCTGTTTTCATGGATGAGCCTGGTCGATGTAGTACGCGCCGAATTTTTGCGTGGCCGAAATCTGGAATATGTACGGGCTGCACGTGCGCTCGGCATGCAGAACATGGCGATCATGTATCGCCACATTCTGCCTAACGCGATGGTTTCGACCATGACGTTTATGCCGTTCATTTTGACCGGCGCCATTGGCACCCTCACGGCACTGGACTTTTTAGGGTTTGGCCTGCCGCCCGGCGCACCATCGCTAGGCGAACTGGTGGCGCAAGGCAAATCCAATCTGCAGGCGCCCTGGCTGGGAATGAGTGCCTTTGCCGTGCTGGCCATCATGCTCAGCTTGCTGGTGTTTATCGGCGAGTCTGCTCGCGATGCGTTCGACCCGAGGAAATAAGATGACGCAGGATAATCTGATCGAAGTGCGCGATCTTTCCGTCGAGTTTGTAAGTGGCGAGCAATCACAGCGTGTAGTTCACAACGTCAATTTCGATATTAAGCGCGGCGAGACTCTGGCTTTGGTAGGCGAAAGCGGCTCGGGAAAATCAGTGACCGCACATTCAATCCTGCGGCTGCTGCCCTACCCTCTGGCGCGCCATCCGAGCGGCCACATCCAATACGCAGGTCAAGACTTGTTGCATCTGGATGAAAAAAAACTCCGGCATATTCGTGGCAATCGCATTGCCATGATCTTTCAAGAGCCCATGACCTCGCTCAATCCTCTGCACTGCATTGAAAAACAAATTAATGAAGTGCTGGGTATTCACAAGGGATTGACCGGCAAGGACGCCACACGGCGCACCCTGGAGCTTTTGGAGCTGGTAGGCATACCCGAGCCGCACAAACGACTTAAAGCACTGCCGCATGAACTGTCAGGCGGCCAGCGCCAACGCGTCATGATCGCGATGGCATTGGCTAACGAACCTGAGCTGCTGATTGCTGACGAACCTACTACGGCGCTGGACGTCACCGTCCAACTGAAAATTCTCGATTTATTGAAGGAATTACAGGCCCGTCTGGGGATGTCTCTGTTACTGATCAGTCACGATTTGAACCTTGTTCGACGAATTGCTCACAGAGTATGTGTCATGCAGCGCGGTTGCATCGTCGAACAAGCATCGTGCGAGCAGTTGTTCCGCTCGCCACAGCATCCGTACACTCGGGAACTGCTCAGTGCGGAACCCAGCGGAGGCCCGGCCAACACGATTGCAGGGGCGCCGTTGCTGGAAGTCGAGGACCTGAAAGTCTGGTTCCCGATTAAAAAAGGCCTGTTGCGTAAAACAGTCGATTACGTGAAAGCGGTCGACGGTATTAACTTCAGCCTGCCACGGGGGCAGACCTTGGGCATTGTGGGAGAAAGCGGGTCAGGTAAATCAACGTTGGGACTGGCGATTTTGCGCCTGATTGCTAGCAAAGGTTTGATCCGTTTTGAAGGCAAGCAACTAAACTGTTTGTCGCAGCAAGAAGTCAGACCGCTGCGACGACAGATGCAGGTGGTGTTTCAAGACCCGTTTGGCAGCCTCAGCCCGCGCATGAGCGTCAGTGAGATTGTCGGCGAAGGTTTACGCATCCACCGCATGGGCACCGCCCAAGAGCAAGAAGAAGCCATTATTGAGGCTTTGCGAGAAGTAGGTCTGGATCCGGAAACCCGGCACCGCTACCCTCACGAGTTTTCTGGTGGGCAACGGCAGCGAATTGCTATTGCTCGAGCATTAGTTTTAAAACCGGCATTGATACTGCTGGACGAGCCCACTTCGGCGCTCGACCGAACCGTACAACGCCAGGTAGTCGAGTTGTTACGCTCGCTGCAAACCAAGTACAACCTGACATATTTGTTTATCAGCCATGATCTGGCGGTAGTCAAAGCGCTGAGCCACCAACTGATGGTGGTCAAGCATGGCCAAGTGGTCGAACAGGGTGATGCGCAAAGTCTCTTTGCCTCGCCGCAACATCCATATACACAACAGCTGCTGGAAGCCGCCTTTTTGGCACCAGTGGCTGTCGATTAACCTGATAGAGGAACAACACATGGGTTTTCTCGCCGGTAAGCGCGTCCTGATCGTCGGTGTCGCTAGCAAATTGTCCATCGCTTCTGGCATTGCTGCCGCCATGCACCGTGAAGGCGCTGAACTTGCCTTCACTTATCAGAACGAAAAGCTTAAAGGCCGCGTTGAAGAGTTCGCAGCTGGCTGGGGTTCGGGCCCAGAACTGTGCTTCCCTTGCGACGTTGCCAGCGATGAAGAAATTGCCAAGGTTTTTGAAGACCTGAGCAAGAAGTGGGACGGCCTGGACTGCATCGTTCACTCCGTTGGTTTTGCTCCGGGCGACCAACTGGACGGCGACTTTACAGACGCGACCACCCGTGAAGGCTTCCGCATCGCTCACGACATCAGCGCTTACAGCTTCGTGGCGCTGGCCAAAGCTGGCCGCCCAATGATGAAGGGCCGCAATGGCAGCCTGCTGACCCTGTCGTACCTGGGCGCAGAGCGCACCATGCCTAACTACAACGTGATGGGCATGGCCAAAGCCAGCCTGGAAGCGGGCGTACGTTACTTGGCTGGCAGCCTTGGCCCAGAAGGGACTCGCGTTAACTGCGTGTCGGCTGGTCCAATCCGCACTCTGGCGGCATCGGGTATCAAAAACTTCCGCAAAATGCTTGCAGCCAACGAAGCGCAAACACCACTGCGTCGTAACGTCACCATCGACGAAGTCGGCAACGCAGGCGCATTCTTGTGCTCGGATCTGGCATCGGGCATCAGCGGCGAAATCATGTACGTAGACGGCGGCTTCAACACCACCGCTATGGGCAGCCTCGAAGAGTAAGCGCTTCGTTGCTACCACTGAGCGGCTCTTGCAAACGAGCCGCTCACTCAAAACGCCCGGTGCATTCAGTGCACTGGGCGTTTTGCGTTTAAGGCGGGAAGTCAGTTTGCAGCCAGCGCAGCGATCGCAAAGCCTGAGAGACGCCTGAGAGACGCCTGCTTCTGATACACCACTGCGCTGGGTCGCTCATATCAGCAAGGAGCAGCGACTGCTAGTTAAGGCACTGTCTGGGCGGTGCTGAAGACTGCAATCTTTGACCTTTGTGCGCCCATAAAAAATGGCCGCTCAAAGAGCAGCCATTTTTATTGAAACAACGCGCGTAGGCTGACGCTTAGTAGCGCTCCACCTTCGCCTCGTTTTCCAACTGCTTGCGATAAGCGGCAAAATCTTGCTGACCTACGCGCGAAGCCAGAACACGACGATAATTCGCCATTTCTTCTTCCGTCGGCTTGGCAGCATCATTGACGCCATTAAGTCGCAGCACAACCACAGTGCCATCCGCCAAGGTCACGCTGCCAAACGTCGGCTTGTCCTTGGACGCAGGCTTGGCCATGCGGAACACGGCTTGCAGCACAGCAGGATCAACACCTTCTTGCCCGCGAGTAACCGCTTGCTGAACCTTCCAGGACTGACCATCAATTGGCTGGTTCAACGGCAACTTGCCATCGCGCAAACCTGTGATGATTTCTTCAGCCTTGGTTTTGGCCGCTGCACTGGCGTGCTCTTTGACCAGTTGCGCACGAATGCTCGGCGCTACCACTTCCAGAGGCAACTGCTCAGGCTTGCGGTGCTCCTTGACGCGCAACACAACGACGGTCTCAGGATCGAGCTCAATGGCGGTGCTGTTTGCGCCCTCATCCATCACTTCAGTGCTGAATGCGGCTTGAACAACGGCACGGTTAGCGGCAACACCGTCGCCACCTTCACGGCCAAATGGCGCAGAAGTATGAACGGTCAGATTCAACTCTTGTGCTGGTTGAGCCAGATCGGACGCTTCAAAAGAAGAGTCTTCAAGCTGCTTGGTTGCATCAACAAAGCGACGCTCAACCTGTTGAGTTTTCAAATCACGCGTCAGCTTGTCTTTCAGGCTGGCAAAGCTTGGGACTTCGGGTGCTTCAACGCCCAGCAGCTTAATAAGGTGATAGCCAAAGCTGGTGCGAACCGGCTCTGAAACCTGGTCTTTGTTCAAGGCATATACCGCTTGTTCAAAGACAGGGTCATAAACACCTGGACCTGCGAAGCCTAAGTCACCGCCATTACTGGCCGAACCCGGGTCCTGAGAGAACTCTTTAGCCAGTGCTTCGAAGCTTTCGCCCTTGGCCAAACGCTGCTGAATTTCTTCAACCTTGGCTTTGGCTTGCGCGTCGTTAACCTTGTCATTAACTTCGATCAGGATGTGCGCAGCGCGGCGTTGCTCAGCCAGATTGGCGATTTCTTTTTGATACAGCGCTTGCAGCTCTTCATCTTTGACGGCCACCTGATCAAAGAAAGCAGACTTCTTCAATTCGATGTAATCAATCACAACCTGATCAGGGGTCATGAACTCTTTGGCGTGCTCGTCATAGTAAGCCTTGACCTCGTCTTCGCTAACTTTCACCGCAGCAGGATCAGCTTTGATGTTCAGCGAGGAGAAATCACGCGTTTGCTTTTCAAGACGGGCAAAAGCGTTAACCTGTTCATCGGTCACAAAACCGCTGCCCGCCAAACCGGCACGCAACTGACCAATCAACATCTCCTGAGCCAGCATGTCGCGAAATTGCAGGCGACCGTAACCCAGTTGGCGAATGACCTGATCAAAACGTTCAGGGCTAAATTGGCCGTTTTCCTGAAATTCAGGTGTTAGCAGAATTACTTGATCCAAGGCGGCTTCAGAGAAAGAGAACTTCGCCTGATTAGCGCCTTGCAGCAACAGCTTACGATCGATCAGCCCTTTGAGGGCGGCCTCACGTAGCATTTTTTCATCCAGCAACGAGGCGTCGAAATCCTTGCCCAGCTGTTGCATCAGTTGACGGCGCTGCATGTCGACTGCTTGGCTCAGCTCGGTTTGGGTGATTTCTTCACCGTTAACCTTGGCCGCATCCTGGCTAGTAGAGGTGGCTTGAAAAATTGCATCGAAACCTGTCAACGCCATTAGCGCGACGATGACACCGATGATGGTCTTGGCAATCCAGCCTTGTGAATTGTCCCTGATATTTTGCAGCATGCTTCCCCCAGAAACGGTCTTACACAATGAGCAACCGTGGAGCGTGGGTAGAGTCCGGATAGAAGAAAGGCGCATCCGAGGATGCGCCTTCTCGTAACTGGCGGAGCGGACCGGGCTCGAACCCGCGACCCCCGGCGTAACACGCCGATGTAACCATCGACTGTACAACCGCTCCGCTGCCAAGCCTGGCGTGCGCCTGACCCGGTTGGGTAAAAAGTGTTACAGAAACTTAGTTAACCGCTTCTTTCAGTGCTTTACCGGCTTTGAAACCAGGCTTTTTAGCAGCAGGAATTTCCAGCGTTTTACCAGTCTGTGGGTTGCGACCCGTGCGAGCAGGACGATCGGTCACAGAGAAAGTACCAAAACCAACCAGTACCACAGAGTCGCCGGCCTTAAGAGCGCCAGTGACGGATTCGATTACTGCGTCCAGCGCACGGCCAGCGGCAGCTTTCGGGATATCAGCAGATGCAGCGATAGCATCAATCAGTTCCGACTTGTTCACTCTAAGTCCCCTTATATCTATCTGAGTATGTTTCTAAAGTTTTTTGGTAAAAGCTACACGACTGCCTGAGTACTTCGAACACCTAATAGAGCCGCTTTATAACAAGGGCTCTAAAAAGCGTCAAGAAAGCCCATCAGGCGAATCCATATTAATGCGTGCTAATTCTTTCCTTAGAGTCAGACTCTCTCTTGTCGTCCTTGGCAACAATCTCGGGAGCCACATCCGGCAAGGGCTCCGGCGCGTATTGCAGCGCAATTTGCAGGACCTCGTCAATCCATTTAACCGGTTTAATCTGAAGATCCTGTTTGATGTTGTCAGGAATTTCCTTCAGATCCCGAACATTCTCTTCTGGAATAATTACGGTTTTGATTCCACCGCGGTGAGCGGCGAGTAACTTTTCTTTGAGACCACCAATGGCCAATACCTGACCACGCAAGGTGATTTCACCGGTCATAGCAACATCTGCACGCACTGGAATCAACGTCAATGCAGACACCAATGCCGTACACATACCAACACCGGCACTAGGGCCATCCTTAGGCGTGGCACCTTCGGGCATGTGGATATGAATGTCACGTTTTTCGTGGAAATCCAATGGGATACCCAAACTTTTGGCGCGACTGCGAACCACTGTCAACGCAGCAGTAATCGACTCAACCATCACGTCACCCAAAGAACCCGTCTTGATCAACTGGCCCTTACCTGGCACAACCGCCGCCTCAATCGTCAGCAATTCACCGCCAACTTGAGTCCAGGCAAGGCCCGTCACTTGACCAATTTGGTCTTGCTGCTCTGCCAAGCCATAGCTGAATTTTCTTACACCCAGGAAGTGCTCCAAAAGCTCCGAAGTCACCGTGACCGAAAAGCGTTTTTCCATCGCATGTTCTTTGACTGCCTTACGGCAGATCTTAGCGATTTGACGCTCAAGACCACGCACACCAGCTTCACGGGTGTAATAACGGATGATGTCGCGGATAGCTTCGTTGTCGAACGACAGCTCGCCCTTCTTCAACCCGTTCGCCTCAATTTGCTTCGGGGCGAGGTATTTGACAGCGATGTTGATTTTTTCATCTTCGGTGTAACCCGGCAGACGAATCACCTCCATCCGATCCAGCAACGCTGGTGGGATGTTCATGGAGTTGGAGGTGCAAAGGAACATTACGTCAGACAGGTCGTAATCGACCTCAAGGTAATGGTCGTTGAAATTATGGTTTTGCTCGGGATCAAGCACTTCAAGCAACGCCGAAGCAGGATCACCGCGCATGTCGCTGCCCATCTTGTCGATTTCATCGAGCAAGAACAGTGGGTTGCGCACCCCTACCTTGGTCATTTTTTGAATCAACCTGCCAGGCATAGAGCCGATGTAAGTACGGCGATGACCTCGAATTTCCGCTTCATCACGCACGCCGCCCAAAGCCATGCGTACGAATTTACGGTTTGTTGCGTGAGCAATGGACTCAGCCAGCGAGGTTTTACCTACACCAGGCGGCCCAACCAAACACAAAACAGGCCCGCGAATTTTCTTCACGCGCTTTTGCACTGCGAGGTATTCGAGAATCCGCTCTTTAACTTCTTCCAGGCCGTAGTGATCGGCATCCAGAATATCTTCAGCGCGCTTGAGGTCCAGTCGCACTTTACTCTGGGCCTTCCAAGGCACCTGAACCAGCCAGTCGATGTAGGAGCGCACAACCGTGGCTTCTGCTGACATAGGCGACATTTGCTTAAGCTTGTTGAGCTCGGCCTGAGCTTTGGTCATCGCATCTTTAGGCAAGCCAGCAGCATCGATGCGCTTTTTGAGCTCCTCGATTTCGTTGTGACCTTCGTCACCATCGCCCAGCTCTTTCTGAATGGCCTTCATCTGCTCATTCAGGTAGTACTCACGCTGGCTGCGCTCCATCTGCTTTTTAACACGACCCCGAATACGCTTCTCAACTTGCAGCAAGTCAATTTCAGCGTCCAGCAATGCCAGAACGTGCTCGACACGAATCTGCAAATCGATGATTTCGAGGATTTCTTGCTTCTGCTCGATCTTTAGCGCCATGTGGGCAGCCATTGTATCGACCAGACGGCTTGGCTCATCAATGCTATTGAGCGATGACAAAACCTCAGCCGGGACTTTTTTGCCCAACTGCACATACTGCTCAAACTGGGAGAGCAGGCTGCGTACAAAAACTTCAGACTCGCGCTCTGGAGCGGCTACTTCGTCAATCAGAGAGACTTCGGCGCTCAGATAGCCGTCAGCTTGAGTAAAGCGATCAACAGCACCGCGTTGCTCACCCTCGACCAACACCTTGACCGTGCCATCAGGGAGTTTCAACAGCTGCAAAACTGTAGCAATAGTACCTACACGATAGAGAGCCTCTTCGCTCGGATCATCGTCAGCAGGATTTTTTTGAGCCAACAGCAAAATTTGCTTGTCGCCCGTCATCGCAGCCTCGAGGGCCTCGATCGATTTCTCGCGTCCCACGAACAGTGGGATCACCATGTGCGGATAAACAACGACATCGCGCAATGGCAGGAGAGGCAATTCGATGGTTGTCTTCATGATTTCGCCTCTACGGCGGCCATAAGGCCGTAATCAGATGGAAGTAAGCTTGAAGCCAAGATGGGGGCTGTCTCGAAAAAAAACAAGCGTTGAGCAACATGAAAAACAAAGGGGCCCGAAGGCCCCTTGGTTAACGCATGCTGTGCAATATGCAGCAATACACTTAAGCGTCGGGTGCTACCTTGGCAGTCGCTTCGTTGTTTTCGTAGATCAACAACGGTTTGGACTTGCCTTCTATAACGCTTTCATCAATGACGACTTTACTCACCTCAGACTGCGAGGGAATTTCGTACATCGTATCGAGCAGAACACCTTCAAGAATAGAGCGCAGACCACGAGCGCCAGTTTTGCGCTCAAGTGCACGCTTGGCGACTGCTTTCAGGGCATCAGTGCGGAACTCAAGATCAACACCTTCCATCTCGAACAGCTTGCCGTACTGCTTGGTCAGCGCGTTCTTTGGCTCGGTGAGGATCTGCATCAATGCAGCCTCGTCCAGCTCATCCAGGGTTGCAAGAACAGGCAAGCGACCTACGAACTCAGGGATCAGACCGAACTTGACCAAATCGTCAGGCTCGACTTCACGCAGGGATTCGCCAACCTTCTTGCCCTCTTCCTTGCTGCGCACTTCAGCACTAAAGCCGATGCCACCGCGAGTAGAACGCGCTTGCACAACCTTCTCCAGACCGGAGAACGCACCACCACAGATAAACAGAATGTTGCGGGTATCAACCTGCAAGAATTCTTGCTGAGGGTGCTTACGACCCCCTTGAGGCGGTACAGAAGCAACTGTGCCTTCAATCAACTTCAGCAATGCTTGCTGCACACCTTCACCGGAAACATCACGGGTAATCGAAGGGTTGTCAGATTTGCGCGAAATCTTGTCGATTTCGTCGATGTAGACAATACCCATTTGGGCCTTTTCTACGTCGTAGTCGCATTTCTGAAGCAGTTTTTGAATGATGTTTTCCACATCTTCGCCTACGTAACCCGCTTCAGTCAGCGTGGTTGCATCAGCAATAGTGAAAGGGACATTCAGCAAGCGAGCCAAGGTTTCGGCCAGCAGGGTTTTACCCGAGCCAGTAGGTCCGATCAGCAGGATATTGCTCTTGCCCAGCTCAATGTCGTCATTTTTTTTGTCACGCTGGTTGAGGCGTTTGTAGTGGTTATACACCGCTACAGCCAAAACCTTTTTGGCACGTTCCTGACCAATCACGTATTGATCAAGGATGCCGCTGATTTCTTTTGGCGATGGTAATTTATGCGCACTGCTCTCGGCCTGGGCTTCCTGCACCTCCTCGCGGATGATGTCATTGCACAGGTCGACGCATTCGTCGCAGATAAAGACCGAGGGGCCGGCAATCAATTTGCGCACTTCATGCTGGCTTTTGCCACAGAAGGAGCAATAGAGCAATTTGCCGTTGTCCTCGCCGTTGCGGGTGTCAGTCATTCGATCGATCCAAATCCGATAGGCTTGCAACACAAGATGAAGGCAACTGCGGGCTTTTTCAAGCCCGCAAGTGGTCGGTTAACCCAACCACCAACATTTGAGCTGCTTAAGCGGGCATTTGACGCTTGCTGAACACAGAGTCGATCAGACCGTATTCGGCTGCACGCTCAGCGCTCATGAAGTTGTCACGCTCAGTGTCACGCTCGATGGTTTCGAGAGTCTGGCCCGTGTGGTGAGCCAGCAACGAGTTCAAGCGATGACGAATGTTGAGGATTTCCTTGGCATGAATGTCGATATCCGACGCCTGCCCCTGGAAACCACCCAATGGCTGGTGAATCATCATGCGCGAGTTAGGCAAGCAGTGACGCTTGCCCGGAGCACCACCAGCCAACAGGAAAGCGCCCATGCTGCAGGCCTGACCGATGCAGATGGTCGATACGTCTGGCTTGATGAACTGCATGGTGTCGTAAATCGACATACCCGCCGTCACCGAGCCGCCAGGTGAGTTGATGTAAAGATGGATGTCCTTGTCCGGGTTTTCGGCTTCAAGGAAGAGCAGTTGCGCCGCAACCAAGTTGGCCATGTAGTCTTCTACCGGGCCTACCAGGAAGATGATTCGCTCCTTGAGAAGGCGCGAATAGATGTCATAGGCGCGCTCGCCACGGGCCGACTGCTCAACAACCATCGGGACCAAGCCGCCAGCGGCATGGATGTCAGAGTTCTGCTGAATATAAGAATTGCGGGACATGTCCTGCAGTCACTCCCAAATAGTTCTGTCTTGAATACGCATAAGCCAGCGCTAGGCTGGCTTATGGTAGTGTTTTCTAACGAGTCAGAAATCAGTCGGCTTGTGGAGCTTCCACCGGCTTGACAGCTTCTTCGTAAGAGACCGCTTTATCGGTCACCTTCGCCTTCTGCAGAACAGTATCCACAACTTGTTCTTCCAGCACAACCGAACGAACTTCGTTCAACTGCTGGTCATTTTTGTAGTACCAAGCTACAACCTGCTCTGGCTCCTGGTAGGCAGAGGCCATTTCCTGGATCATTTCGCGAACGCGATCTTCATCAGGCTTGAGGTCGAACTGCTTGACCACTTCAGCCACAACCAGACCCAGCACAACGCGACGCTTGGCTTGTTCCTCGAACAGCTCAGCTGGCAGTTGGTCAGGCTTGATGTTACCGCCGAACTGTTGAACAGCCTGAACGCGCAGACGATCAACCTCGTTGGACAGCAACGCTTTTGGCACTTCAATCGGGTTAGCAGCCAGAAGGCCGTCCATTACCTGATTTTTAACCTTGGACTTAATTGCCTGACGCAGCTCACGCTCCATGTTCTTGCGAACTTCGGCGCGGAAACCTTCCAGACCTGTTTCCTTGATGCCGAATTGAGCGAAGAACTCTTCGTTCAGTTCTGGCAGTTTTGGCTCAGAGACAGTGTTAACAGTAACGGTGAACTCAGCGGCTTTGCCTGCCAGGTCCAAGTTCTGGTAGTCAGCCGGGAAAGTCAGGTTCAGAACGCGCTCTTCGCCTGCTTTAGCACCAACCAGACCTTCTTCGAAGCCAGGGATCATGCGGCCCGAGCCCAGAACCAACTGAGTACCTTTGGCAGAACCGCCAGCGAATACTTCGCCATCAACCTTACCAACGAAATCAATGTTCAGTTGATCTTCGTTCTGAGCTGCACGCTCAGTCACCTCAAAGCGGGTGTTCTGCTTGCGCAGCACGTCCAGCATTTTGTCCAGGTCAGCATCAGCCACTTCAGCGCTCAGGCGCTCAACAGCGATGGTATCCAGACCCGTTACTTCGAATTCAGGGAACACTTCGAAAGTAGCGATGTATTCCAGATCCTTGCCTTTTTCGAAGACTTTAGGCTCTACCGAAGGCTGGCCAGCCGGGTTCAGTTTTTGCTCAACCACTGCCTCATAGAAAGAAGCCTGGATCACATTACCCAGCGCTTCTTGACGCGCATCAGCTTCATAACGCTGACGGATCACGCTCATTGGCACCTTGCCTGGACGGAAGCCCGGGATCTTGGCCTTTTGGGCAGTCTGTTGCAGACGCTTGTTGACTTCAGCCTCAATACGCTCAGCTGGCACGCCAATGGTCATGCGACGCTCAAGAGCGGAAGTATTTTCAACAGAAACTTGCATGGATATTCCTCGTTGCACAGACGTTAGCCGGCCGTTTCCGACCCCATAATCAAGGGCATGCATTCTAGTGGGTCAAACTCAAGAAGTCACCCTACTGCAATCGTGCAAAGAAACAGCAGACACATTATTAAGCTCAAGCAGTCATCAGCTCGATCACTGCAAAACACAAACCTTCACACCCAGACGCCCGCTCAACGCCTTCTATATATAGAAGCAAACATCAAGCAGCGACCTGAATACTCCTCTGCGAAGATTTGAGCGCAAAGAGCGCTGCATTATCCAGCAACATAATGCCAACCCCCACTCAAGCACAGAGTTAAATTTATCGGCAATCAAAACAAAACCGCCAGAACGAGAAAAGGCGCAGCCCTTTTCAGGTACTGCGCCTTTTTCGCGAGTGAACAGGTCACTATATTTGGTGCGGACGGAGGGAATCAAATTAAAGCCTGAAACCCTTGCCGAATGCGACTCGCAAAAAAGAAAACAAACCTAATGTACTAATAGCTGTACTAAAAAGCATTTGCTGGACGTCCTGCAGGGCCGCCCTAACCTGCTGGTATTGTTACATAAAACTGCTTGCGCGCTGCAAATTTGCGTCGACAGAAGCCGTTCGATCCTGAAGGGCGGCCCGCCCAAAAAGGCGCCCTATATATAGAAGAATTTGAAAGAACTCGACGGGATCTGTTTGCACCACCCAGTCATCGGCGTCCTGCCGAACGAACACACCCCCAACCCACCAGCGTCACCCGAAATAATTTTCGGAATATTCTGCTCCGTTCTTGTCGTGAGCCTGAATCCGCCATAACGGGATTCGCTTCAAGGCCTGCTTCTCGGGCGCACCAAAGAAGGCATGCTAATTTTTCCGACCGTCAATGTAGGCGCGGAACCGACATTATTCTTAAAGCGGATTTTTGACTGCAAATTATTCTTTTTGAGCCGAGCGGCTACTGACACGCCTCCCGCACATACTCCTGCAACCCCTTCAAGGCTGCCCGGTCTTTGATGATCCCGACCCTGATATCGAAAACAGTTCGTCCAGCAGCTCCAGTGAGTTCGACGGTTCCACCATCATCCACGCGGGCGGTGCTGGTGGTATCGGGCAGATTGCTGCTACCGGCACTACAACGCCCGGCGATGCGCAGCCGGCGATCACCAGCAGCAACATCAGCCCGCAGCTTTTCATTTTCAGCGAGAGCATCTGCTTTCTCCGTGGTCGCTTTGGTATCGAGTTCGGCCAAGGCCTTTTGGGTGGCCTGCTGCTTCTCCAGCGCTTGACGCACCTGAGCGGTTGCAGCGTTGGCAATGGCAGTCATGTCAGCTTGATGTGATGCGCTCAGATTGGCCAGTTGCTTGCCGTAGCGCCATGAGCCCACTTTCCATGTGGCAAAAACGGAACACCCCACCAACACAGCAAGGCCAACCCAGCGCCACGGGATCACGCCAACACCTTAAGCGCTCGGGCGTACAGCATCTGGCGATCCGCCGCGCCGTTCTGGCCACCGTTGATACGCGTGGTGATCGTGTCGAACTTTCCAGCATCCGCCAGAGTGTTCAGCCCCCTCGTCGCCCAATACCACGCCGCTGACATGCACGCGTACTGTGGTTTTTCCAGCAGCTCAGGATGGTTGATCAGATCAAGGCCCAGCGCTTCGCCACAAGCCTTGTGGTTCGCGCGACCTGTGATCTGGATAAATCCACGACCACGGTACTTGGAGCCGTCACCCGGTTGCGTGTTGCCCAAGTCAGCGCGGCCCTCGTAACGGGCTTGTGCCTTGGTGGGCCCCCAAATCTCTTTCACGTATTTGAGCTGGCCGGACTCATGACCGATCTGAGCAATGAAGGCTGCGATGCGCTTTGTGCCAATGATCTGGTAGTGGTTCATGGCGGTGTTTAGAGCAGGAACAAAAACGCCGGCTGATGGGCCGGCGTTCGGGAGGATTTGCAGCAGTTGCTGCGCGGTGATGGGCATGGCTTTCTCCGGGCAAAAAAATACCCGCACTCGGCGGGGTTCGGTATTGCTGTGTTTGTCAGCTTGGCCGTGCTGGCCGGTGCTCTGAATCGGGATAGCCTTCGGCCCCTTCCTTCCATGCGCGCACCTGGATGCGGTAGTCGCGCCATTCGCGCTCAGTGCCGGGCAATGCCGCTGGGTCACCGTCTTCTACTGCGAGAAGCTGATCCGCAATCACTGCCATTTCAGAGGTCTGCCATTGCAGCTCGGCATTTACATGCAGGCTGTTTGCATGCTCGGCCAGTTCGCCATCTTTCATCTTCTTGGTGATGAGTTGTGACCAGTCGATGTTACTCATTTACTGCTTCCTTCTGCTCAATGACAGGGTCTTTCGCCTCAGGCTCGGGTGGCAGCGGGTCTGGAAGTTTGACTGGGCCGTCAGGAACATTAAACAGAGGCTCGGGGAATGCTTGCGCTTGGCTGTAATTCCACGGAAGCGGTAGGCGCAATGTTAGTGTAATGACCCCGTTATCCATGTTTACATCGCCGGGAAAGTGGTCGCCAGCAATAGCTTCTCGCGGCAGCGTATCGCCATCGCTCATTTGAGAGAATTCGTACACCTCACCGTTTACCGACAGAGAGGCACCTTTCTTTATTACCTCGAATACATCTACATCCATTCGAACTGGGGATAATAAAATATTCATGCTTTCCACCTACCCATTGCAATGGCGCTTACCTGCGCATTCACCTCGTCACCTGCGACGAACTGAGCCTTGGAGTAAATATCAAGTGTTATCCCTGTGTTACTCGGCCCAATAGGCACAGCGCCTGAGATTTGCCTATTTATCCCAATGATACCGTGGATTGTAATTGATATGTTCGGGACAGTCCCCGCCAAAAAAAGGGAAGGAAACGACCACGGATAACGAAGGACGTTAACCGTCACATATGCTGTTTGCTTTATTGGCAGCCGGCATATCAATGTACCGTCTATTAATTTGGTGAACTCACCATTTACTGTTGAGCCACTTTCAATTATACCGCCAAGTGCTATGGTGCCAGCAACGGTATCTTCTGTGTATATCCGACTCCAGTTACCCCAATTACCAAAAATGCAGAAACGCTCAAATGTACCGCGTAATCCAGCAGCGGCACCAATAGAAGTCCATTGCTGCCTAACGTAGTTACTTGCCGACCACGGATGAACCTCCAAATACCCTTGGTTGTTGCTCTGTGTTGCTGGAAACACCGAGCCCGTCCAAGTAGCCGGAGTGAAATACTTTCCCGAAGCCAAGAAGGCGTTGGCATTATCGGCAGGTAGTCTTGGCGTTGTTGTGAGGCCTAGGCCAAACGCTCCTACAGGCATTAGCAGGCCTGCGGTTGCGTCTACGTTTGAAGTTTGTACATCCCGTTTAGCCGCTGTGCCCATGCCTTCGGTACGGTCGTAAAGCTCCTTGGTCATGAAGTTGATTTTCTGACTGGCCGTGCGCGGTGGATCGCCACCCAAGCCTGTCGGGGGAGTGCCCAAATTGATTTCTTGCCGTGCCATGTGGGAGATACCTTATTGTTTAGCTGTGACCTGACTTGGCTCAGTTGTAATATTTTTCGATTGGGAATTTACATACAGGGATGGCAAAGCTTGTTCCATTTGTTCCTTGATACCAGTAGCCACCGTAGTAATCATCTGTGACGGCATTAATTGTCATTGCCAGAACTCGGTTTCCTCCATCAAGCAATCTCAGCCCAGCATAATCGACCCCGTCCATATACCAGGACACGCCTCGGTCAATGCTGGAGATACTTATAAAGTCGTCAGCATCAATGGCAAGATCGCTATGAAACACTTGGAGCGGATTGCGGACACCAAACTGTTGCCATCTCCAGTTTCTGGTGAACTTGTTATATTTAACGATTCTATCGCTGGAGGTGAACGCTATCTTTCCTTGTTCGTCGTACACCTCAAGTCCGTACACATCGGTGCTGGGCTTGTCTGAGTACTTACAAATAACGTGTTCCATTGAGTAGTTCTGCTGCGCAGATCCCCCAGCAACAGCAGATGTAACTTTGAAGCCTGTCCAGTTTCCAGCCTTGCCCCTCAGCGTGGTGTACAGCGCTAATGCGCCATGCCTACCGTTGATGTAGCGAACAAAAACCTGTGGTGGCTCTTGAGTGAGCACAGGCTTGGCAAACGTAACCTCACCGCTCCCCTCCCCATCGGAATACTTGGACGTGATCTGAAAGAGCCCGCGTTCTGAAAACACCAGCACTTTATAAGAGCTGCTGATAATCACAGAGCCATAGTCGTTTGTAACGGAGAGGCCATAATCCATTAGGCGACCCTCACGACTTCAACCACGCACTCCACAACGCGTGACACCCACAGATTTACGCGCTTGTCGCCATCCCCAATAAGCGAGTTGTAGTTGGCATAGGTGTAGATGCCAATGCGCGTGCCTCCCAAGTTCTTATAAGTGGGTACAAATCCCCAGCGTGGGGCTCCAGCGCCTTGAGCGTTGGGCGAATATAGCTTTGGGGTGATGGTCACAAAGCAGGTGGCGGAGTCATAACCCGGAACATCTATCAGAATGTAGTCCGTCCTGACCCCGTCGCCCCTAGCGTAGCTGCTGGGGAGTGTCATCTGAGCCAGTTTCTGAAGCGTGAAATCCTCCATCCCCAGCGTCTGCACACCCTTTGCATCGAGCACTTCTAGTCCATATTTCATAGCATTAGTTTCCCGGCCCGTAGGCGAACCGTGTCAGCCTCATCCTGCACTAGCAGCCCGTCGTTATTAAGTGTCGTAGAACCGCCTGCCCCGGCACTGCGCAGGGTCAGCATCCCTTTGGGGATATTGATTTCCAGCAGCGGCAGCCCTTTAGAGTTCACCGCACTGGAGCGCAGCGTCATGCCCAGCACCAGATTCTGGATAAACGCCGTATCGATCATCGCGTAGTTGATGAACACCTGACCGCCTTGCACGATAAAGGGCGCGCGAAGCTGGCCGGTGACCTCGTCGATGATGGCAAAGCGCTGGGCGAAGGCCAGAATCTCGGAGGTGTCACCCGCCGCAATCGACAGCCCTGCCATGACCTTGCGCCCGCCCGCAATGGTTTCAGCCTTGATCGTGGTTTGCGCAGACACCCGGCCATCTACATCCGCCACCGCTTTGCTGACCTGCTGTACTGCGGCTGAGTTTTCGCCAGACGCTGCTTGAACGGTGTCAATTTTCTGAGTCAATGCTTTGTCAGCATTGGCCAACGCCGTGGTCTCGGATTTGAAGGTGGCGGCATTGCTCTCGACCTTGGCGTCCAACTGGCTGACCTTTGACGCCGTGGCTGAGTTCGCATCGGCGGCAGCCTTGGACACATCTAGGATGGTGGCTGCGTTTTCACCCACCTGAGCCTGAACAATGTCGGTGCGAAGCGACTGCGCAAAGTCCCGCTCAGCAATCACCGACATAAGCGACTCAGCACCGGCCGAGGTTCTGCTGTCCCCAGCGCTACCGCTTTCATCACCCGCAGAGCCGGAGTCGACGAAGGCGTAAACCCCATCAACCTTTTCTGCCGTGGCCTTGACCTTGCCGTCGAGGGTTTCGACGGTGCTGGTCAACGAGCCAAGCCCGCTGGCCGTGGCTTCAAGCCCCGTCTTCGGGTCTGTGATTTTGGCGTTGATCGCGCTGATCTGCTTGCCCTGCGCGGTGATCTTGCCGTCCTGCTCGATGATGCTGGCCGAGTTTTTCTGAACTTGGAGTACCAGTGCGTTAGTGGTTTGGGCCAGCGTGCCCATGTCCATCCAATAGGTCGCATCAGGTGGCGGATGGCCCTTGGTTGCCACAATGGCCTGGAACAAACGGTTGCCCAGCCGCACCACGTCGCCCGAGGCGTAGGCCTTGGTGTTGTCGTACTCAAGCGCATCGGTGACGTCCTTGATCAGCTCTGCCAGCTCCTGCTTCGCAGCCTCCAACCGTTCGTTGACTGAACCCGGACCATCACCGTCGATGAGCTCAATTTTCTCGATCTTATCGAGCAACGCCTGACCGAAGGCGGACTCCTGAATCTTTCCCAAAAAGTACTGTTCATACTCGGTTTCCTTCGAGCTCGGCTGACCATTGATCCCGAATTTCTCCGGGAAGAACGGCCCGATATTGCCCGAGCGATCCACCAGCCGCGCCCAGAAAAACAGACTGGTACCGGGCACGATGTTTTGCATCTCGTGCCGCGCCTGCGGGTAGGCGTAATCGCCCAGTTTGGTTGCTGCCTCCAAACTGTTGGCGGTGCCCTGCCAAATCTCGGTGCGCTGCGTGTCCTCTGCACCCGGTGGAAAACCCCAGTTAAAGCGGATGCCGTAGACCAGGCTTTCGGTGGTCAGGTGGGTGACTGCCGGTGGCAAGCCTACCTTGCCGTTGAGCACGACTTCCGCGCTGTTGCCCCAGATAGAAGCCACATCCATCGCGTTGACTGAACTCACCCGGGCAAGGTATCGCCCGCTGTAAATCCCTTCGACTTCTGCGCCAAGGCTGCCGGTACGCGGCAGGCGTATCCAGTTGCCGCTGTCTTTGCGCCACTCGACGTTGTAGGCGACGGCACCCGGCACCGACTCCCAGGTGATGCGCATGCTGGTGACCGCGATCCCTTGCGAGACCACGCTGCGCGCTTCCAGGGTGATGCCTTTGGGTGGCGTCATGACGCCGGGCGGGATAATGCTGGTGGGCTGCGGATCGATGCGAGCCCCGGTGTCGATGGCCGTGTATTTCAGCGGCTCATGCTGGGTGGCGGCGATTTTGAACTGGTGCAGGCCTTGAGGCTCGATGGTCTGCACCCGAAAGCGCATAACCGCCAGATCAGCGCTTTCTACAGACCAGCTGCACTCAGGCTCGGGCTGCTCGGAATAGTCCGCCATCACGGTGACCAAGCGGCCAGAGACTGATTTAACAATGCGCCCTTCGGACTTGCCGCTGGGCAAGTTGAGGATCAGCCGATCTTCCTGATGCACTTCGGCATCAATGTCCAGGGTGATCACGCGCTTGGTGGCAGCGCTGATGCGTCCACCGTTCGGGCGGCCAGAAAACAGCTCATCGGCCACGCAGATAATTTGCCCCGGCTCGACGTTTCGCCCTTCCATGCCGGTGGTGAAGCTGACCGACCACTCTTCATATTCTTCGGATTTCAGCGCCCAAATGCCGTGGCGAATGGCTTCGCCTTCGACGGTGCAGCCGAACCGGGAGATGTCGAGCATCCGGTGGCCAAGCGCGCCGATGAGATTGTCATTGGTCACGGGCGCGGGCTGGGTCTTGAATTCGTTTTCAGGGTTGTCCCATGCCACTTTGGCCCGTGTGTGGCGGTCAGGCAGCGCGGCGGCGACGTATTCAAATTCGCCGATGATGTTGGAGCGAGTGAACACGTAGCCGTCTTCGTTGCCGGGAATATCGGCCACCATCGTGACCTGCGAGCCGTTCCAGCAACTGCTGCCCCGGAACACGCTTGCCAAGTCAGACAGCAGCGCATAGCCCTCGATGGAGTCTTGGATGTAGACGTTGGTGGTCATGCGCGGCTGTAGACCTCCTTTGCCATCAGACACCATCACGTCGCAGTAGCGGCCAATCTCGTAGAGCGTCCAGTGGTCGACCATGTCGGCAGTGATGCGCCGCCCCAGCCCATAACGGCGGTGCAACAGCAGGTCGCGCCAGATCCAGACCGGGTTGTTGGTGTAGGCCAGTTTAAAGGTGCCATTCCAGTCCCCGGTGTAGGTGCGGGTTGGCGGATCGTAGTTGGTGGGCACCTGAATAATCCGGCCACGCATCAGGGCGCTGAACTTCGGCGTGTCCTGAAACTGTTTGGCGTCGAACTGGAGACCACCAATAGCCAGATTCGGGTAGCGCAGCTTTTTGTCGATGACCTCGGTCAGCCCCTTGATCCGCATCAGGTCTGCATAGTTATTGTCATTGCGGTTGGGGGTAAGCCTGCGCACGCGCACCAGCGCACTGGTGAAGCCTTCCGGCAGGTCGATCCGGTGCGTTCGTTCGTACTCGGTGGTGCCCTTGTCATTGAGCGTGGCCGACAGCACGGTCTGATAGCTGCCACCGTCGACGGACAGGTCAATCGCGTAGTCGATGCGGTAGCCGACTTGGTCACCGTTGGTTTTGACCTGCCAAATCTGTGGCCATGACAGGCGGATACGAAAGGCCGACAGTTGCTGGTCGGTGATCGCACGCGTCCAGGCGTTGTCGGATTTCAGTTCAATGGGCAGGCCTTGAGAGGCCTCGTTCTCAATGGCCGGAAAGCCTGCGATGTGATCCTGATCGACAGTGCCAGCGCGAAAGTCCCAAATCGTGCCCGGAAAGTTTTCGCTGCCATCTGGCGAGAGCAAAGGTGTGCCGTTGAGCTTCACTGACTTATTGCCGTTTACTGGCCCAACAATTGGACCTTCGCTCAGGGCGTAGAGCAGTTTGACGGTAGCAACCGACAGCGCGGTATCAGGCGCTTTGTACGGGGTATAGGGCTTTGCTTCGCCGCCCTTGGCACCTGAAACGCGGGCAGCAGAAGGCCGGCGCCGGCGCTTTGCAGCGGGCGCTGTTACGGTCTTGGACATGCGTTTTCCTTACTGCTGATCTTCCGAGAAGACACCGGCTGAGATGAGGGCGCCGCCAATGTCACGTTCGCCATAAAGCAAAGGCTTGCAGCGGCCCTGAGCCATCGTGGTCACTGCCCCACCAAAGGCGTAGGACGGTTTGTTGCCGTCGCCCTCCTTGTCCAGCATCCCCACTGGCGATGGCGACATGCTCATGGCGATACCGCCAATCATCAGGCCGACACCCGCAGCCGCCAGGTAGTACTGCTGGGTGACTGCGCCAATAACCACCAGTGCCAGGCCTGCAATGGTGGCGAACAAGCCGCCGCCCTTACTGCCAATCACAATCGGCGCAATGCGGATGGGCTCGGCGGTGTCCTGGCGCATGTCCATTTCGCTTTCGCTGAGGTTTTTCTTGCCGCGAAAAATGGCGTAACTCAGGCCGCGCTCTTCGGAAAACCGCAAGAACCGTTTGAAGCCGGGGATTTTCACGCACAGGGCATGGATCGCTTCGGCGCTTGAGGCAACGGCCAAGTGATGCACGCGCCCGAACCGGGCACCCAGCACGCCGTAAAGCATCACCAGCACCACCAAAGGTTGCGGGCGGATCATGGTTTTCATGGCCATCAGTCAACCTCCGGCATGCGCTGGTGGCGAAGAATCAGCACGGTGTAGTCGGCCCACATGCCGCCGTACACATCGCGGGTGGATTTCTTGTTGTAGCGGTGGTGCAGGAATGTGCCCGGCGCGGGGTGCAACTCCGGGTCACTGGCCAACAGGCCGTCATCGAGGTAGATGCCCGCATGGTTCGGGGCGTCAGCGTTGATCTGCATCACCAACATGTCGCCCTTGCGCGGCACGGACACGGGGTAGAACCCGGCGTCCTCGTAGTATTTCTCGTACAGGCTTTCGCCATCATTCCACCAGCCATCCCGGCGCGGGTAGTTCGGCAGCTCAATGCCGTGTTCGCGCTCGTAGTAGTCCCGGCACAGGGCGTAGCAGTCGAGCAGACCGTGGCCGAACTCACGGCCAATCAGCGGCGCCTGATAGCCGCAAGGCTTGAACTCGAAGTACTCGCCAGAGGGCCAACTGATAATGCCCCACGGTTTTTCGTGCAGCTCACAGCTGACCCGGTCAGTCATGCTCGGGATGGGCGGCACGTCCGGGTGGCTGTGAATGATCATCGTCACCTCGCCCCGGTCCTCGGCATCGCATTTGTCGCCGGGGTTGATGATGAAGTGCTCGCTGGGGGTTTTGGCATCGTTGCGGCATGGCACGTACTTCAAGCGGCCCGCCTCGCGAATCACCACCCCGCAGCTTTCTTTGGGAAATTCAGCTGCCGCGTGGGCCTGAATCTGTTTGAGCATAGTTTTGTTCATGAATTACCTATCCAATAAGCGAAGCGCCTGGCACCCCGCCAAATGGCAGCGGATTGCCGCGTCCGTGGCGCAGCTCACACGCACTCGGCAGACCACTGCAACGATCAAGCGCAGGGTCATCCACCGGGTTGCCGTCGAGGTCGAACATCTTGATGCCGGTGTAATTGCAGTCCGGCCCGCGATACTCGCCCCACAGGCACCACTCGCAGCGGTTCATGATCAGGCCGCCGGGGAGCTTCTGCCCTTTCACCGCGGTGGGGGGTGCCAGTGAGAACAGCACCTCTTCCCGGCCCAGGCTGGTGACCTGATTGATGTACGAGATATCCAGCTTTTCCATGCTGCTGGCCGTGGGGTTGCCCTCGGAGAAGTTTGCGGCATCGAGGTACTTGGCATAGGTCTGACGAACCGTAAGCTTGACCCCACTCATGCCCTGAAACTGGCGGCATAGCGCGGTGATCGTGCCGTCGATGTTGCTGATTTTCAGTATCGGCGTTGACGAGTTGCCTTCCACGCTGCGCCCAAAGCCGCCCGTCTCGTAAGGTCTGGGCAGGTAGCGCTCGCCCTTCCAGATAATCGGTGTCGACTGCTGATGCGCATGAAACCGCAAAATGCCCATGCCCCGCGCTTCGCCATCCAGTTCGATTAGCTGGATCAGCGCGCCGGGCTCCAGCTTCTGGTTGTCCAAGGTGATCATGGGTTGAATACCTGCTGAAAGGTGGTGCTAAGGGTGTATTTTTTATTGCCCAAGGTTTGAACTTGCCAGCCTCCAGTGGTGATAAACGCGCCCCGCGCCTCAAGTGGTGGCGTCCACAGGAAGTGATTCGCCCCTTTGTGCTTGATGAAGAACGCCTTGATGGCCCGGATGTAGGCTTCGTTGCCCGTGAACGACACCGCATAAGAACCGGCGATGTTGTTGATCCCAACCGAAAGGCGCTGGCTGTAGCCGTTGCCAAACTTCGATTGGAGAATGTCGGGCTGTGAATCACCAGACGAGCCAACCCGTGGCGACCAGGTGAATACCTCTGCCATTAGCCGTTTCTCCGGTTATTTGGATCGAGCAGGCCGTTTTGGCCTTTCTCGCGCATGATCCCGCTACGGACCATGTTCGGCCCATCCGCCGCAAGGACTGCCCTTGCAATGATCATTGCGCGTTCTTCATAGCCTGGCGAAGCCTCAGTACTCGCCGTGCCATCGGCATTTATGGTGATGCTGATCTTCGGCTGCATCTGTAGATCGCTGGCTGCGGCAGGCGCTGAGCTGAGGCTTGAGGACAAGCTTGAGTTTCCGACAAAGCCACCACTGGAATAGCCAGGCTTGCCACTTTTGTTCAGCCCGATCAGGTAATCCTTCATGCCGGGCTGATCGACAACCTCTTTGCGAATCACTACCTCGCCGCCGTGGACTACGCCTTTAGGCTCGTACTTACCGCCTGCGCCGGTGTAGCCACCGTCAGAGAAACCTGCAATTGCCGTAGCGGCAATCATGCCTACCGACGCGTAGCCCAAGCCGCGAATCAGCCCGGCAGCTGGAATGCCCATAATTGGCCCAAGCTCCAAAGCTTTGGCCGCTGCCACCTCAGTGCTGACCATCGCCTGAGCAATTGCCGCCGCCTTACTGGCCAGAAACAGCACCTTGTAGGCTGTTGAGCCTTCACCAGCCATCTGCTTCATCATGTCCGCAGCGTTGCTGGTCAGATCGGCAAAAACGGCAATGGAGCCAAGTTTGTAGGCGTCCTGAATCGACTCCAGCTTCTTGTTGTTTTCCGCGTTAATCTCGACCTTGCGATCCAGATACTGCTGTTCGCTAATCAACTTCTGGTCATGCAGGTCTTTTTGCCGCTGCAACTCCTTCTCGTGCCACTTGGCCAACTCCTTGTCAGCCTCAGCCACCTTGATCAGTTCGCCGCCCGGCCCGCCGATAGACGAATCCAAGCCAGTGAACGTAGGCGAAGTGTTCTTACCCACAGAGGCCTTTGAGATTGCATCGGCACCTGCGCGGTACTGATCCGAGGTCAATCCGCCCTGCGCGTTCAGCTTGGCCAACTCGGCAAAACGCTTGCGCGTAGTGGCGAGCAAGCTGTCTTCCTGACGCTGCACGTCACTCATCAGGTCTTTGTAAGACTTCTGAGTGTTGAGGTTGTCGACAGCAATTGCAGCACGCTGCAAATCAACTTTTTTTGCTGCATCCAGCTTGCTCAGCGTGCCTTTGGTGGTCTCAAACTCGATCTTGGCCAGCTCGGTTTTGGTGGCATGAACATCGGCCTGTTCGTTGAGCGTTCGCAGGGTTCGGCTGTAGTTGTCTTCCAGTTGCTTGGCTTGGCGCGCCGAATCATCTGCCGCTTGTTTTGCCTTGCGAGCAGCATCCTCTTGGGACTTTTTGGCCAGCTCGCTGGCATCTGCTGCTTTCGCTGCCGCTTGAGCCTGAGACAGTAACGCCAACCCTTCCGGGGTTTGTGCCAGCCCTTGTTTGGCGCCCAAACGGTTGATTTCGCCCAGCTCGGTGGGGTCTTTCAGCTTTTCGGTTTTTTCCTTGAGCGCATCGATGCGCTTCATCCATGCATCAGTGGTGGCAGCATCGGGCGGCTTGATGGCATTCAACCCAGTACCAAGCGCTTCGGCAGCACCTTGGGCGCTGTTCATGACCGAGGTCATCGATGAAATCTGTGTGCCGAAGATGTAAACCTTGTCGATGTTAGTTTGATACTTACTCGCCAGATCCTGTAGCTGGCTGGTCAGGTCGGCGGTGGGCTTAATGTTCTGGACGAGATTCTGTGTGGCCGAATCGATATCGACCCCGCCCTGTATCCCGCGCCGAAAATTCACGGATGCGGCAGTTCGCTGAAACTGACCGGCCTGAAATCTTTGCGGGCCGTGACCTGTTCTTTGTTCGGCGATGGCCTGCATGTCCCTGAGAATATCCGCAGCGCGCGTCTTTGCTTCGGCCTGCTCCTGGATCAGTTTGTCTAGAATCGGACGGCGCTGCGCGTTGCCAAGGGCTTCCCACTCCTTGCGCAGCTCTTCAATCGGACGCTTCAGATCAACAGCGGCATCGCCCGCTTTGTCGGCACTGTCGCTAAAGAGCAAAAAACTGGCCGCGATTGTCGCAGCAGTTATTGCCAGCCCTGCCGGACCTCCCAATACACCCAGCAATGCACCACCAGAAGTGAGTGCCATCGCTTTATTGAGGTTGCTCTGAGCAATTGTTTGAGCATTAATTGCAGCGGTCGCCGCTATTTGCTTGGGAACTAACTCGGTCTGCACAAGGCTCAAGCGCTTCATGCCCGTAGCGGCAGCTACAGTGGCTTGGGCTGCTGCTAGCTGAGCTTTTGCATAGATTACCTGTGAGTCCGCAACAACGAAGGTGGCGCGGGCAACTCCGATGGATTCAGACCTGACTTTTATCAGTGATGCCGCATGAGCCAGCGCAGCACGCGCAGCTAACAATGATTTGCCTGCAAGCGCGCCAATCGCGGCGGCTGCCCCCGTTAAAGCCAACAACCCAATATTGTCAGCCATAAACACGATGGCTTTTGAAAACAGCACTGTGCTCCCTGTCGCACCGTCTGCACCACCCACCCATGCCTGAAAAGCATTATCCATAACTTGCATCGAACCGCTTATAGTAGGCGGCATTTTGCTGTACTCCTCGCGGAGTTTAGCAAGTTGCCCTACGATAGCTGGAACAAGCTTGTCAGTCGTTAAAAGGCCTTTATCGGCCATATCTTTAAGTGCGCCGGTGGTGACACCCAAACCATCAGCAAGGGCCATCATCGCCCGACCACCACTCTGACTCACACTGTTAAAGTCTTGTCCGCGTAAAACGCCTTTAGCCAGTGCCTGACTGAGCTGTGTAGTTACAGAAGTGACTTCTTCAGCACTTGAGCCAGAAAGCTGAAAGCTGGTAGCCAAAGCTTCTGTAAATTTTATGGATTCTTGCGTGGAAAACCCATACTCCTTCAATGAGCGAGAAGAACGAGTGTAAAGGTTAGCGTTATCCGCAAAAGACGTGGTGGTCCGCTGACTAATATCAAACAGGGCTTGTTGTGTTTCTTTGAACTCGGCTGTGCTCGACGTTGCCAGCTTCAAGCGTGCATTGATAGAGTTCCACGCATCTGCTTGACGAATAAGGTTGCCAACTGCAAGCGCCCCCACCATTACAGTTGCATATCCGCTTACCGATTGAGTTAGAGATGAAACAGCAGAGTTTTGTGCATTAATCGCGGCTTGTTGTGAGCGCCACCCATCAGCAGCTTGACGGTTTCCACTGGTGATTGTCCGAAAATAGCTTTGACCCATACGCCCTGCACGGGCCATTTCACGCTGATACGCGCCGGTTTCCGCAGAGACGCTCACAATCAGCTTGCGAAGGGTTTGGCCTGCCATGCTTTTCTCCGGGAATTAAAAAACCCGCCGTAGCGGGTTTAAAATCAATCAGTAATACAATCACTTGAATACGTTATTTACAATATATGGCTTGCATGTGGCTATTGTATGTTCAATAACAGTACCCACTGGATACTCTTCGAATCGGCTATTAAATATCTCAAGCTTTCCGGTATTCAAATGCAGAAACAAGTTACCCTTATTCGATCCATATCCAGTTCTTTCTGGCAGCGTCAACTCGGGATCAATCTTATAAGATTTCGCAAACCTCAGCGTATCTCCCTGCACCATTAATACAGCTTCTTGGCCAATATTAAAAACACCAGAAAAATTAACCTGATCACCAGCTACATCTCCATTTTTAACCACTGTATAACCATCGCATTGGACTATTTTCTCAGGTGTAGAGGCAAACACTCTGGGAAAAAAACCAATCAAGACTACACATAATAATGTTTTGTTAATAAATCTCATGAGTCCGTTCGTCCAGATGCAAAAACCCAACTTTACCACCGCGAGCGGACAACCTCGAACCCTAAGGGTTTTCAACCAGCGCTCATACCTTTCAGGTAGGCGATAAATGAGGCCTCCCCTTCTGCTGCTTCCTGCTCTTCATCCACCGGCAGCACTTTTTCAGGTGCCCATTTCGGCATCATGTCCGAGGCGGTCACTTTCGCGCCTTGAGCCTGTAGCGTCGATGCGGCAACGATAGATGCCTGAATATCCCCACGAATGTCAGCAATCGGCGACACCCTGTCGTAAGCCATCCACAACATGAGTTCTTCGGCGCTCATCTGTTCGCGCAGATCGTGCAAGGTCATGCCCAGTCGGAGGGCCAGCGCAAGCATGAAAGCCAGCGCTGGTTCCTCCGTTAGTCGTTTCCCGCTGCGTCCACCGGGTCGGGATCATCCGCCGTCACGCCAACCCCACTCAGCTCGAAAGCCTTGGCTGAAAGGCGGTCATGCACTGGGCTAAACGCCTCGACCACCTCATCAATGTCATCGTCAGTGAACACGCGTTGCTGGGCCTCGTCGAACAAGGTGCGGACCAACACAAAGGCATACAGCTCGTTGGGGTTGATCTCTACCTGAGGCTCTGGTGAGGCGTCTTCGCCTTCGGTAACTTCGACGGCGCGAGCGCTCAGCCCTGCATCAACACGGGCAGCAGACACCAGCTCAGCCGCACGACGGCGGTATTCAACCCAATCACCCGCGCTGAGGGCACGGATGGTTACCTCGGCGCCGCCCCACTCGGCCACGGCAATGGTTTCGTGCTTGAAGTTGCGCAGTGGATCGAGCGCAAATGCGCGAAGGCCGCCTGCTGCGGCTTTAACGCGGGCCATTACGGCACCACCGGCATGTCAAAAGATACGGAGCCGGTGATTCGCACGTTAAACGTGCCGTTTACGGTGCCGTTGGGTGCAGCGTCCCACGTGAACTGGGTGACCAGGCCCAAGAAGTCCGAGGCTGTGCCATCTTTGAACACCGTTTGAAACGCTCGGGGCTCGCCATCGTCACGAGCGGTACGCAGTACGGTTTGCGCCTCGTCGTCAGCCTTCCAGTTGCCGGCCATGCTGAATGTGCCGTTATCGGCCAAGCCGGTGGTGAATTCTTTGGCTTCGCTGGCCAAGGTGGTGGTTTCAATCTCGTCCGACTGGCCACCCTGGAACTGCGGCTGTTTGATGGTGACGGAAAGGTCTGCCCACTCCAGGTCAGGGTCTTTCGGATTGAGAGTGGTGAGCTTCGAAACTTTAAGCTTCGTGCCCTGCGTTTTAACAAACTTTGCTTTGGTTGGGGTTTGAGCGGCCATACGGCCTCCTGTTTAAGGTTGCAGGGTGTATTCCCAGCTCACGCTGTAGAGTTTGGTGTCGCTTTCGAAGGCGTCCGGCAGCCGATCTGCACTGCCGGTGGTGAAGTCTTCGCCATCCGTGGTCATCGCGCTAAAGGCCTGTCGCGCAAGGGTCAGGGCTTTCAAATGACTGGCACCCCACGCGTCCACCTGAATGCTGACATCGCTGGAGCCGTCCCAGCCGGTCAGGGTGAAACCCGTGCCTTCGCTGACGGTTTGCAGGATTAAACGCGGCAGCGCGGCGCCCTCGGGGGCAACGCCGAAGTACACGCGCCCCTCGACCAGCGGCGAGAGCCTGTCGATCAGTGATGTTTCGATCATGGGGTTACCCGGTGATGGCGTTGTCGATGCCTTGGGCCAGCTTGTCGGTGACGGCTTTTTCGATCTGCGGCAGGCTGTTGTCCCAAGCGGGACGCATGAAAGGAGCGGCGGGCATTTTTGAAGTGCCAAACTCAATGAAGCGCCAGTAGTAAGGGGATTGGTAATCCGTTTTACGGGTGCGCTTCTTTTTTCCTCGACCTTTGATGGCGCGTACTGTTTTCCCGGCCGGGCGCTTCACGCGCAAGCCAGCTGTTGCACCTCCAGGGGTATCAGCTTGCTTTAGTCGGGTGACGGTAATGTTTTTCTTAAGCTTACCGGTGCGTACCGGTGCCGCTGCTCTGGCCTTATCACGAGCGATGCGCGCACCGGCCATAACTGCATCACGCACAACTTTGTTGCCCGTCGCTCGGGATAAGCGTTCAAAGTCGGCTTGCAACTCGCCTAAGCCAAGGATATTAACTGAGCCATTACTCATTGAGGGTCACCGTTTTGCACATAAGCTTGAGCATGTCCCGCTGATTGGTGGGCAGCGGCGCGATGATTTCGTAAAGCGTTGTGTGGTGTCTCAAGCGCTGCCCTGCCCTCACATCTTTTCGGTACCGAATATTGATTTCAGCACTGACCTGAGCCTGCATTTGCGAAGCAGCCATGTACATCCGGCCCGAAGGAATATTGATTTCTGCCCAAAGCTTACCGAGGTCGATCCATTCTTTAGAAGGCTGACCCAACTCATCTTTTATTTCGGCATAGCTGAGAAGCGTGCAACGGTGTCGTAAGGGGCCAGCTCTCATTAATATCGCTTCCTGTACATGAGTAACCGCTCTACAGCCAGCGGCACCGTTGAGGACGAGACGCCTGTAACTACCGCCTCACGATTGGCGTACCAGTGGCCGACGAGCAGCAAAATGGCCTGCTCTACATCCGGCGTAAGCCCCATTTGATCGGGCTCAACTGGTGCGCCATCAACCAGTTCTCTGTCACAGTGCATGGTCACATGAGCTTTAGCTGCGTCGACATAGCCCAATACAAGTGAATCGTCTTCGTCACCCTCCAGCCGCAAATGCAGTTTTATGCGGGCCAGCTCAATCATTTACTTGGCCTCTTTCGCGGCAGCCTTGTCAGCCAATACCTTTTCGGCCGCTACTTTTTCTGCGGCTTCTTTTTCGGCGGCCTTGTCCTCTCGCGGTGCAACCGGCTTGCTTTCTTTGGGTTTGAAAAAGCGAGGTTTACCGCTGCCATCAAGTTCGACAGCCAAGCTTTTGCCGATCAGGGTATGGCCGTACTCGTCATCAGCGTTTTCAAAAACAGTACCGGCTTTCACCTTGTTCGAGTTATGCCCAAGAAGCGCTCCGTTACCGACAAAACCCCAAATCGCTTTAATTTTCATGATTTCTCCTGAAACGAAAAAGGCCGGCGAGAGACCGGCCATTCATCAGTTGTTTGGGCTTATGCAGCGGTTGGGAACTTACCTTTGACCAGAGCTTCTTTGCGGCGCACGCCGAGACCAAGACGCTCTTCCACCAGCAGGGCGATTTCGTTACGGATGAACTGATCGTTGATCAAGCCCATTTTGAACTGGAACGACATGCGGTCGAATAGCGTGGTCGAGCGTGCGAAGTTGGCCACGAGGAACTCGCCGCCAACATCCGCTTCGCCTTCATCCATGCTGTCCGAAGTAATGACCGGACGCCCCCACAGGATTGGGGTGACCAAACCTTGCAGGTTGGCGAACAGGTAGCGGTTCTCGCCATCTTTCTGCAACTCGATGTTCATCCAGTCGAGTTCGGTCATGACCACGCCGTCGGCTGACATTTGCGACTGCTTGCGCACCTGGTAGATAGCGCGACGCACCAGATCAATGGCGGTGTCACCGGCCTTGCTCAACGCCGCGTTGTAGCTGGTCGCCTGAGTCATCAAGCCGTTGAGGTTTTCGCCGGTACCGTCACCTTTGAGGATCTGCCCCTCTTCTTCAAGCTTGAGGTCGTAGCGCAGCAGTTGCTGCAAGTAAGCGAACATCTGAGGTACGTCAGAGAGCACCTCGTCTGTAGCGGGCATCCAGACCGCGATTTTTTTGACCCGATCCGTTTCGGTGGTGAAGGTGACATTACTGGTTGGCTTCAGGCCTCCCTCGGCAACCGGTGCGGCACCACGCGTATGCACGTTCTCGCGAAAGTAGGTGTAGTTCTGGCCCGTCACGGGGATGGTGGTGAGCAGGTCGCGGATTCGCAGCTCTTGGCGAATACCGGGCTGGATCACTGGATCGTAAGTCGGCGCAACAAGCCCGGCGCTGCCCACCTTCATTTCTTTCATGCTAGCCAAGTCGGACTTGGTCACTTCGATTTCGGCCAGGCTGACGCTTTTCTGTTGCAGGCCTTTGTAAGTATCGTGGGTGCCTACCAGATCAATAAAGGATTTGGCCTCGCCCGGCTGGCCGCGCAGTTTGACGCCCTTCTGCTCCAGGTCTTGCACCTGGTCAATTACACGCTGCAACTCGCCCTTTTGATTATCGATCTGGGTCTTTAGGTCAGTAGTGACTTTGTTGCCCTTTTCGACCTCAGCAATGGCAGCGTCATACTTGGACTGCAAACCGGTGAAGCCAGTTTTCAGTTGCAGCTCAAGGGATTCTTTCAGTTCTTTTACTTCGCTCATTGCGACACTCCGAAATGGTGGGTGAATAGCGTGGATAGTTGTTTCAGCTCTTCCACGATCACCGTGGCCTCACTGCCGCCATCACGGCGCAGCGCGGGGTAGCCGAGCGAAGCGACCGTAGCCGCCTCTTTCTGAGACAAGCCCATACGTTCGCGCAGGGCGTTCTCGAAAAGCCTGATATCTGACTTGACGCTGAGGACGTGTGCCTCAGGGTTCATGCCGAACGGTACAAAGGAGGCTTCCCACAGTTCAGCCTCCTTGATGATGCGAACACGCCGACCGGCTCGGTCTTCAAAATCCGCTTTGATGGTGTTAAACCCAATAGACATGCTGTCGAGTACCTCGGCTTTCATAAGCTCGTAGGCATCGCGCGCATAGCTCACAGCCAAGTTGATCTTGCCCTTTACGAGAAGGCCGTGATCGTCTTGGGTGTAGTCGGCAAGCCCAACCAGCCGCGTTAGGTCGTGGTACAGCGCCAGTTTCAGCTTCCCGCTGCGGGTGGTTTTCACGCGAGTGAAAGCGCCGGGCAGGATCACGTCATCGCCTAAGTCGACGTTGTTGAAAACCGCTGCATAACCTTCGAAGTTGCCAGCGTCATCCACTGATTTGAGTTCAAAGGGAACCTCAAGATTCGCCATTTTTATCCATCTCCCATCGGGTGACTCGGTTGTATTCGTCGCCTTCAAGGGGAGGCAGGTTTTCTTTTGTGCGCACTTCGTTGATGAACATCCAACCCGAGCCACCCGAGCCGCCCAGAGCAGCTTTGTAGTAGGCCGCACGCCCAGCACTGTCCGCGCGAAGTAAGCCTTCAACTGCGAACTCAGCAAAGCGGGATGAGAGTCGATAGACCTTGTCGTTAAACTCGTCTTCCACAACGTCAATGAAAGGCTTGAGGCCGAAGGTGATAAATCCGGTTAGCTGCTGCTCCAGGTTTGACCCCATGATCGAAGTCTTGCCTGCCCGGTTTGCCAGCCACAGCGGCACGCCGTAGATGCCAGCAAGTGCTTCTTCTTGAAATTGCTGAGACTCAATGAACTGGGCGTCTTTCTGTGTGATCCCGGCCGGAACAATGGTGGGATCACCCTGAAGAATGGCCATTTTCCCGATGTCGTCGGCGTCCGCCTTGCGCACATCGGGAAACTTTTCCATGACTTGGGTCTGCTGGGCCTTGGTCAGGAACTGTTTGTAGATGACATAGCCACCTGTGAAGCCGCCCTTGCGCATGAATCGCGCTGACCATTGCTGGCCAGCCGAGGCAAGTCCCATGGTTTCGGCCTGATGTTCAAGCGGGGATAAGCCGACAATGCCATCCATGCTGAAAAGCTTAAAATGGAGCATGTTTTCAGGCGAGACGGGGTATTGATCCCCTTTGCTGGGCGTTACCCAATAGAGCAAGTCGTCATCGGTATCGATGGTTACTGTCCTGCCATCCAGTGGCACGAAACCGATAGGATCGCCATGAGTATTGCGCTCGATAAGTGCGAACGCATTACCTCGAATTGCCATGTTCACCACAACGAACTTGAGGAAGTTCAACATGGTCATGTACGGGTTTGGCTTTCGCAGCAGCTTCAAGGCCCGATCATTACGAGGCACTAACTCGCGCCCCTTGTCCGTGTCCTGATACAGCTTTAAGGGCAGACCACTAAGAGACTCAGAAAGGATCTTTACACACGACCAAACCATACTGATGGACAGTGCGGTCTTGGTCGTTACCCGGACACCGGCCTTGGTTTTTCTACCGCCGACTTCAAGGTCTACTTCGACGTGCTCACCCGTGACTGGATCGGTGTAGCCGAACATGCGCCATGACAGCGGGTTGTACCAACGAGATGCCATATTCAGCCTATGAGTTCGAGCCAACGAGTCCGAAGAACCCATCAGCCAGATAATTGTCGAGCCCACTTTGGGCTTGGGGATTGAGCGACAGCAGCGAGATGGCGTTGAAGGCCGCCATTAATGGGTCGATCTTCGCCAAGCCTGAAGCTTGCTTGGTGATGAGAATGGCGTTTCCGGCCGGTACCACACGCGCGTTGCCACAGCACCAGGCCATCATGGGTTGCCCGCCATGAATCAAGCCGCCCTCGGCCAGTTTTCGCTCGGTCGTTTTTATCGCGCCGTTGAGTTTCCAGCCTTGGCTGATACCGATGATTTTGTCTTCGGGAATCCCGGCCTCTGCGAGCGCGTCAAGAATGGCGCCAATGCCCGAAGGGTCGAGCCCGACCTTGTCGAGCAAGCCCGCCGCCTCGACTCTGGCCACCAACTCGGCAACCTCTTGCACGTCCTCACCGATGTTTTCCACCAGGGTCAAGTCGCCGTTGGCGGCGAAGTCCTTGAAGCGCGGAGCTTCGCTTTTTCGCCGCTCAAGTACTGACGGGTGAGCCCAGGCATGTGTCCAGAGCACCCATTGACGGGTCAGCTTGTCGCGGCCTGCCGCTGCAAAGCCGAGAAGATCGTCCAGCCCGCCGCCATCGATACCGACATCAACAACCTCGGATCGGTCGATCAGCTGTTCGAAGGTCAACCCTTCTGGCGCAGCCTGTACCTCCCAGAATTCCGCACCGGCCCAACGGTCAGAACGCAGGTTAAGGCCTATCTCGATATTGAGGTGCTTAGCCAGAAACTGCTGGAGCGTACCGTCTGAGGCGCCTTGCTTTTTCTTGAGCTCGTCCCCCAACCACTCGGCGCTCACCGAGCGGCCTATGTTGGGGTTGGTGATGTAGAAATTTTCAGACCTGAGGTAGGCCTTATCCTCAATCATTTGCAGGGGAAATTCATACAGAACGCCCAGCGTCTTTTTATCAAGAATCTCGCCGTCTCGGACTTTGCGCCAATAGCTCAGTCGCTCCTTAAACACACCCGCAGGAGGTTCATCACTCTGGGTTGTCAGGAAGATGACCCAGCCTTCTTCGCGGGAAATTTGCCCGCCGAGAGCTTCCATAAACATGGACTCGGCACTGGCGCGCTTACCGAAAACCCAAAGCTCATCTACCAGGACCTTGCCGGACTTTTTGCCAGAGACGGTATCCGTATCAGCCGCGACAACCTTCAACGAATTTCGGGTCGTGCGATCTGTAATGGTTCTGATGTGGTCCTGAATATGGAACATCGCTGACAACTCTTCATCAGCGCGAACCATTGCAGCGGCGGGCTTGAATGCGTTGTCGGCAACCTCACGGGTTGGCGCCAGAATCAAATGTTCTTCTTCCTCACGCCAACACAAGATCAATGCCGTCAGCATGATTCCTGCGGCAATGGTGCTCTTCGTGTTCTTCTTGCTGATTAGCAACCCAAACTCACGAATCAGTTGCTTGCCAATCTCCGCGTCATAAGCACCAAAAATGCAGCGTACAAAGTCAAACACCCATTCATCACAACAGTCAGCCATTCGAGGCTTGCCTGGGAGATCGGGAACTCGAAGCTCCTTGAAAATAGCAAGGGCGCGCTCAGCTTCTTCAACAAATATCGGTGGCGGGATAATTGATTCGCGGGCGATCAACCGCCGCTCCCAGTCGGGGCATGCTGTTGACCACTCCATATTTAAACCTGCTTACCGTTCGTTGCGACTAATTTGGGAGGTGCTTGTCGGGAGAATTTTCCAGCAGCCTGCTCGGCGGCTTTTTGTTTCTCATCCTTCTTGCCGCCATCTGCTTTTTTGACGTGGGTGTATTGAACTGCGGCGATGGCCGCTCGGACTTGTATCGGACTTGCGTCCAACTGCCCTAGGGCAATTCGTGTCAGCAACGACAGCATATCCATCTCCGGAGCCTCAACCGGGACCGCCCTTTCGCGCTTCAACGCCCCGCCGTGCGGCTGCGCTTCCATCTCTACAGTTACCGCTGTGCAATTTGCTGATTCTGCTGGGACCTTCTTTTTGCGCCCAGCGCCCGGCCGAGCGCCGCCAGAGTTGGGGCGAGCGCCTCCACTCTTGCCTTTAACGCCTGCCATTTGCTGAATTCCTTTTTCAAAAAGGGGAAATAATCTGCGCGTGAGAGGGGGGGTGGTCTAGAGCAATGGCGCTTCCCATATTTTGACCACCCCCCCCTTAATTCAAGGGGAGTTGGCGTGCCGCAAGCCAACTCAGAACCCTTGAGCCTCTTCGCGCTGCTTCTTCGATGAGTGGCAGGGGGCACACAAGCTCATCCAGTTGTCGCGATCCCAGAAGATCGTCATATCACCTCGGTGAGCCACGACATGGTCGACTGTGTTAGCTGCTGCCACCCTTCCCTCACGCTGGCAGTACACACAGAGCGGGTTGTCATTGAGGTGAACCAGTCGTGCTTTCTGCCATTCGTAGTTGTAGCCGCGCTGACTTGATGTGGTCTTGCCTGTACGCCAAGACCCTGGCACTGCTGTGGCAAGACGATTAGCCTGCGGTTGAAGCCGCGTGCCCAGCGTCCTTAAGCGGCTCAAGGCCAATGACGGACAGGTGCGCCGCTCAAGTAGGTTTGGGCGATAGCGTCTGACTCGTCACCATCACCGTCATCTGCCAACGCTGTGATCAAGTGGGTTTGTTGAGTCGCTATCCGTTCGAGGATCGCTGTTTGCCTGATCTGTTCGGCCAGCACCTGGCTTAGCAGGCCAGCCAAGGAGTTCTGCTGCTCGCTCATATGCGATCGCCTTCCACTTGTTGAGTCGTTCGCGCCGGGCGGCGCATCCGTTACAGGCCATCAGTCAGATCGCCGTGGCAGCTTGAAGTCAGCGAAGCGGTCAACCATCTCGGCGATCTTCTTCACACCCAAGAAACCAATCCAGATACCTGCTGGTGTTGCGAGGCTGGACGGCAAGCCGAAGTACTCCAGCACTGCGATCAGGCTGGTGGTTAGCAGCATGCAGATGGTTGCTTCGAACAACGCCTGTCGCCGTGTACCACCACCGTAGATGATGCGGGCCACTGCCATCGCGGCTGATGCTAACGCCGCGTAGATCGTCGGCGAGTGCTGACTCAGCCACGCGAGCGCGATCACCCAGGTGTCTGGCTTATCAGGCATATGAGGCATCCGGTGTCCTCCCTTGCGGGGAGTGAAAGAAGTTCAGCCCCGACTGCACTCCCGGCTTGGAGCTACGGGTGTGGCGGGGCCGAAAACGAAAAAGCCCCGGCAAATGCCAGGGCTCGATGAACTGTAGAAAGCAAAAAGCCCCGCTCAATGGCAGGGCTTTAGCTGGTCGATCCTCATAACGCGCAAAATCGACATGATGGGGTTAATTTACGGCGAGTCGGCGAGTCAGTCAAGCGGCATCAATAAAGATTTCTTCCACGTCGAATATCTCAGTGGCATGGATCACAGCCCCTTCTTCAAGAGCTTCCAAGCGTTTACCAATGCCAGCCCTCCAGTCTCGTCGAGTGCGCTCAGGTGAAGCCTCAAGATCCCAAGTGTTCATGTCATAGAACTCGGCAGGCAGCACGATCATGTCAGTGGAACGCTTACCAGACTGAACGCCCTTAAGCTTCGGAATGGCCCAGGCAGTCACGGCTTTGTAGATAAACAGCTGCGGTGCTGGTGAGGCAATCCGGCTGATTAACCGCCCTATTGCCCCGACCTTGTTGGCCTTGTGCGTCGAGTACTTCGCCACCAGAACATCCCAATGCGCCGGGACCAGTTCACGGTGCAATAAGGCATACAGGCAGCAGTCATAGTCGAATTTGTCACGCACCGAGATACCAGCGCCCTGCCCGCCAGAGCGCAGTTCGGCATCAATCAGTTTCTGCCAGCTCTGCTTGGTTGAGTTGTCGATGTTGTCTGCTGCAAGCACGCGCACCAGAGTGCCCATCACGTCTTTGTAAATACCCATCACTTAACCTCCAACGCTGCTGACTGGGTGGACTTAAAAGCCCGCACACCACATCTGGCTAACACCATGTTCTGGCAGGCATGGATAGCGCTGCAAAACTCGTTCTGTCCCATCGGATGTTCAATGGGCAACTTCAGGTATTCATTCCAAGCATCACCCAGCATCTGAGCAACCTTGGCTTCTTGATCAGTCAACTCAGCAGCTGCGGTGACCATTTTTAATCCTCGCCTATGGTTGATTTCTGAATAGCACTGCACGCCACGCCGTTAGCGGCCTCCAGCGCATTAGCAGATTCTTCATATCTAACGCCTGTCTGCCCGTGGATCAGGTTAAAACCCTTCTGGTCTAGATGCGCATGCCACTTCTCCAGCGCGTCACGCTTGCGACTCATCATGTCCGACTGGATATAAACCATGACGTTGTGCCCCATCGCGTGGTTGATCAGCAGCTCACCAATCAAGTGGTCGATGCCAAGGTCGGCCCACTCTGTGCGTGCCACCTTACGCAGGTCATGACTGGTCCACTCGCCCTTGCCAAGCCGGGTAAACACAGCAAAGGACTGGCCTTCGCTCAACGACTTACCATTGCGTGCTGGGAACAGGTACTGGCCGTCATAGCCGCGTGCGGTCTGGGTTTCGCGGTACTGAATCAACAAAGTACGCACCTGATCCGTCAGCGGCAGGCGATGCTCAACCCCTGTCTTAGTGTGCTCAGCCGGAATAAACCATTCGCCCTCGGCCAGACTGACATGCGACCAGCGTGCTTGACGGGTCTCACCGATACGCGTGCCGTGGCACAGCATCATCAGGGCCAGCATGGCGTCAGATGGATTGCCATGAAGCGCCTGGCTAAGCTCACTTAACAGATCCTGCAACTGCACACTGCGCAGGCGTGATGGCTTAATCCGTACCTTGGCCTTAGAGAAGTCGCTGAACTTGATACCCGCCATCGGGTTGGACGCTATCCGATCCAGCTTTAACGACTGCCTGAACGCCAAAGCCAGCAACTGAAACACCAGCCGCACGTAATCGATTGAATGTGTCTCTTGCAGCGGCCACATCAGCAAGGTGTCGAGCGTAGCCTTGTTGACTTCAACCAGCGGCAGGTCACCCAGGCGCGGGATCAGGTGACACTTCATCGCCGAAGCGGCGGTATTCTTGCGCTTGCTAGACAAGTTTCGGTCGAGGGCCATGCGCGCGGCGTACCAGGTCAGCAGCTCACCCGTGGTGACCCATTGAGAAATACTTGCCCCCGCATCCGCCGACACACGCAAGCGAACAGCAGGAAGCTCAGCAATCACCTGCTTGGTGCTCAAGTCCGGGAAAGCACCGATGCGATGCCATTGGCGCTTGTTCAGCAAGTACCAGGAGCCACGCGACCTGTTCTTGGCAAACCGAAAATGCAACGCTGGATGACCAGCGTCCCGCAAGTCACGCACATGCTCAAGCTTGGCCTTGCGCCCAATCTCGGCATCAGACAGCTTCACCGTCAGGGTTTTGATCAGCGCGCTCATCGTTCAGCTTCCCTTGGCGGCGGTACATCAGCCAGCTTAATTTCGCTCCTGCGCTCAAGCTCAATCAGGATTTCCAGAAAGTGTTTCGCTTTCTCCAAATCAGCTAAACCACCCTTGTCACGCCACCGCGTCACATACTTAATTACGCTGCCCTCGGCGAAAGGAATGCCATTGGCGTGAATGAACTCAATAGGCTGAATTTTCAGTGACTTGTAGTGGTCGCCAGATACCTGCTTCTCCAGTGCGCTCATCAAAAACCCTCCTTGCCGCGCTGCGACTCCCATTCGAAAGGCACAACAATTACGCCCCCCTCGCGCAGACGATCAACGCACCGCTCCCCCATGGCCCCAGTCAGAGACTTACCATCAAGGTTCGAAATAATCACGGTGGGTCGCATCTGCTCGTAACGGCCATTGATAATCGAAAACAAAGTGGTCAACTCGAAGTCGCTAGGGACTTCCTTACTTACTCCAATTTCATCAAGGACCAGAAGCGACGGGCTGATCAAGCTGGTAAGAATCGTGCTCTCCGTGCGATCCCCACCAGTGCCGTATGTCGATCTAATGTCATGCAGGATCGTGCCGATTGTTCGGTAAACGGCAGTTGCTGATGTTTGACGCATAACTTCATTGGCAATGGCTGCGCCCAGGTGCGTCTTGCCGGTGCCCGGTTTACCCAGCAGCAGCAAGCACCGGCCAGATTCGGCAATCTCTGAAAACCTAGCGGCATACTTGCTACAGATGCGCAAAGCCTCTTTCTGCTCGGGTGAAACTACGATGTAGCTCTTGAGGGTTTTGCCGACAAACCGTTTCGGAATCAGTGCAGCCCCAAGCTTTCGGGATAGCTCGTAACGCTCTTTATCCAATATGAGCGCGGCCTCATCTTCCTTGGCAATACGCGTGCATTCAGGGCACCCGGTCTTAAAAATCTTGCCGAAAATCACGTTGACTGTCTGAGCGAACTGGCCGTGATCTTCGCAAACACCAGTGGCTTTTTGCGGACCAGAAGAAGCCTTAGGCATGGCGATAACATTTTCAGATCGCATAGGTGCCATCCTCCCGCTGAGTCAGGCCAGCGGTGTAGTCGCGCTCAGCAAAGCCGCCGTGACGTGATTGCGGGAACTGGTGAACATTGCTGGCAGGGCTTACCTCGTCCTCCCATCGGTTGCCATTCAGCCAGGTCGTTGGATGCGGAATGAATTTGCCGCCTTCCTTGATCCAGTCAGCACAAGCCACTTGCTTGGCAAGACCGCTAGCGATCAAGTCGAACAGCTCGTCAGTGACCTTGAGTTTCCTCCACACCTTCTCCGCGTTCGCTCTGCCCTTCTTGTTCGGGTAAAGCTTCCAGAACTTCGGGAACAAATCCTCGGCCGCCGATGCCGGGGGCGTCGGAGACATAAGGGGATCAGGAATCAGGAATCCGGAATCAAGAGAGAGGGAATCAGCCGGAGCGCTACCATTTTTCTCGGGAGTGCTTCTGCCAAAATCCGAAGTGGTACAACCTTCTGATACAGAAGGGATAACTGACTCGGGTTCGTTGCGGTGCGGGTTCTGATGTTTGACGAAGTTATCGATTTCTATGTAGCGCTTGCCCAGCGCGGTGTAGCGAGCGATGAATCCATATTCAGCTAACCAGTCGAGCATGCCATCCATATCCAAGGAATCGCGATAAGGGAACAACTCCCCCTTGATGCGAAGTGGACGATCTTCAAGGCGTCCTTCCCGGTCAGCCAAAAGCCACAAGCCTTCAAATAACAGGGTCAGCATTGGGTCAGCTACGCCAAGGACTTCATTTTTGAACAGTGCAGGTTTGATATTTCGTGCGCGGGCCATTACAAGGCCTCCTGTGCGGTGGTCGATGTAATAACGCGTGGTACTGATGCCGTGCGTGGCATCAAGTGGGTGGTATTGCCTGATGACTCAATGATGCTCATAATGACTTCCGTAAGTTGTAAAGCTATGAAAAAGCCCGCCCGTCTACGGCGGCTTTTTTTTGCCTGAAATTCAGGCGTTATGGGTGTCCGGCGCAACCGTGGTAGCTTTTTGTTTCCACACGAAAAGGCCTCGGAGGCCGGACATGACTGATGTAACTAATAAAATCATTGCGACCATAAATGCCCAGAAAGGTGAACTGCTCGGAGTGCATGCCATGCTGTCGGCCATCGCTCGATCGCTCCCACAGACACAGTTGCAGGTGCTACTGGAAGAGTTCGATGCAGAGCTGGATGTAGCGCGATCCACCTTGGCGTACTCGCCTGTTCCGGAAGAGGTCATTTCCGGCCTCGAGAATTACGTGACGATGTGGAATGCGATTCGCCTGGAGCCAAATCAGTCTTAAGGCTTTGCTGGTAGTAGGCTTCACGGCTTTCTTTATCTGACTTGAGAGTCGAGGAGCGCAGCCTTCCCGTCAGGATCGCTTGCCGAGCCTCTTCAAGAAATCGCAAGCGATCTTCATCACTCATGAACGGCTCAAAGCTGACATGGGTAGGAGGGAAAGTTGCGACTCCGCGCCGGGTCGAGCCAGCCGCCACAAGCCCCATTACGAGACCGAACCCAGCGGAGCCAAATGAACAGCTGGCAAGAATCAAAGCATCTGTAAGCATTACGTAACTCCCTTGCTGGATGGATTAACAGCTAATCCGAGGCGCTACTGAACTGTCATTAATGGATAGATAATCAACTCAACAGCGAATGACCTATCCCTGCTTGGCTTCTCGTGCCTTGGTTTCTTTCAGGTAGATTTCTTCGATCGCTTTTCCTAACTCGTAACGAACCATTGCTCCATTAGCCGCACGGCTGATAGTTGGCTGAGTTGAATCACAAATTTCGGCGATCTCTGCCTGCGACAGACCAAGCTGAAACAGGCTTGCAAGCATTGATTTAACGGTCACAGCGCTATCTCTATGATTATTTTCATAAGAAATCATACGAAAACGGATAGCTCCACGCAATACAATTCAACTAATGCGTGAACGTATGGTGATTTATGAATATTGCTGAACGCCTTCGCTCCAAGATGCTTGAGCTGGGACTGAATGAGAGTGAGCTGGGGCGCCGCGCTGACGTCCCTCAGCCTACGATCAACCGAATTCTTTCAGGCGAGAGTGCGAGCCCAAGGCGGCCTACCATCGAGAAAATAGCCCGAGTTCTGAAGGTTTCGCCGAACTGGCTGATGTTCGGCGGAGCAGATGAATCCAAAAGCTTCGATGCCAACATAGAAATGGCTTTACAGCCTTCAAGATCATTTAGTTACCCGGAAATTAGCTGGGTACAAGCCGGGACTGCGTCTGAAGCAATGGAATTGTGTAATGTTTCCGCGTGTGCAAAACACACGTCAGACGTATGGGCTGGTGAGCACGGGTTCTGGCTAAAAGTTATGGGGCCGTCAATGACTAGCCCTGTAGGGCCGTCTTTCCCCGAAGGCTTTTTAATACTTGTCGCGCCTGAGTTTGAGCCACGATCTGGTCAATTCGTGGTTGCCAAATTAATAGATTCTAACGAAGCCACCTTCAAGCAATTCATACGGGACTCAGGCACTTACTACCTCAAGCCGCTCAACCCCTCGTTCCCAACAATCGCTATGGACGACACTTGGGCTGTGGTGGGAACAGTCGTTGACGGGAAAATGCCAAAATCAATATTCAGATAGACGCATCCCATCTGAACTAGCCATTTTGAAATCACTCTAGCCCGCCATTGCGCGGGCTTTTCTATGCGTTTGGAAATAATTATGCGAAAGCGTATTGACTGGCATTATGAGGATTCGTATAGTTCGCTCATCGCCGGTACATACCGGCAACACGGCAGAGATGCCAGGGGCAACCCGAACGCTCTTTAACAACGAACAGCTACACAGCGCCGGACGGGAAAGGTCGTTAGCGCACTCAAAGGCTGGAGCCTCCCTGAGTGTTGCCGTATCGACCTCGGTAAGTCGGCGTGCAACAACCCACCTCGAACGAAAGGAGGATTTGCAGCCATGTACACATAAGCGCTTCACCTGCGTGGCGTGGCAAGCCTGAAGGCTGCGCCCAACACCCTTACAGGCAGCGGAAAGTCAGGCCGACGATGTGACCGCGCATCAACCGAAAGGTAGGCCTACCCCAGCGCACCAGGTCAACTTGATGCAGAAACCCCAAGCCGTCGCCAGTAGCGGGCTTGGGCGCTACACGGACACTTTCACTGCTGCACCTGGACAACCGGGTGCATCGGGAAAACAACCGAGAAAACATCATGGAATCGACAATCGTAAATGGTGCATGGAAAGGCCATCTCGGCCGTGGCCTTGCGCCGCGGGAACTTCAATTTCTGCTTTCAGTTGCGCAGGGGATGACCGCCAAGGAAATCGCCAAAGCGTTCGGCATTGCACCGGGAACAGTGGTCAAGCGGTTGAGTAATGCCATGTTCAAGCTTGGCGTTCACCGTCAGGGCGCGATGATCGCCGAAGCGATGCGCCGTCAGATCATCACCCCGCTCTGCCTGCTGCTTGCCGGACTGATCGCCATGCACACCGCCACTGATGGAGAGATGGCTCGCCGCGACCGTCGCCCCACAGAGCGCCGCTTTGCCGAACTGCGCTTGATACGACGCGCAGAGCCAGTCGACCTGATCGGCTAACAAATACGAACAGCATCACCTCTGCCCATTCACTGAGTGGGCTTTGGGATGCGGACGAGCACACACCGCTTAGCGGCCCCCTGCACTCACTACCACCCAATACAACACGGAGGATTTGCAGCCATGCACATTTAACTTACCAGGGCCCGCCGACTCTGCGCGCCCCGGCCTTGCTCTCACATACGGAGGCGTTGCTGAGAGCGCAACACAGCCCAGTTTCGACTGGGCTTTTTAATGCCTGCGGTTATTCGTCAGCACCCTACTCGTCCACCGGACAGAGTGCTCACAAATACCCGCAACCTAAGTCGAGGATCGACCATGCACCCATCTTTCGCCCAGCGCGTCACTGCCCTCGAAGGGTTGCGCGCACGTACACGCCAAGCTACTGCCGAGTTTTACCAAAAGCCCGGCGTAATGCCGCCACCATTGGCGCCGCTGATCATTGTTCGCCCAAGTGGCAACAACACCTTCTCGCTCATCAATCGGACTACCGGCGAGGTCATGGCCGAGCGCACCGGCCACAACAACGCCACTAGCCATGCTCGCGAACTGGAAGCTGATATCAAGCGGTTCAACGTCAAGCAATTCGGGCGACACCTGCGGGACTGGGCGCTACGCATCAGCGCGATCCTGTTCCTGTTCGCCTTCTTCGGCAGCCATGTGTGAAGCGCGTCAACTCCCGCGCACACCAACGCCTTCGCCAAACCCAACACCACCTGCCGCCTAGCGGAATCAAAGAGACAGGTAATGGCCAAATCTCCAGCCGAGCGGAAACGCGACCAGCGCACTCGGGACAAGTTGAGTGCGCAGGAAAAAGAAGCACTTTTGCTGTCACGAAAGATTGTCACAGCCCTTTATCACAACGATGACGCTGCGCTGAAACGAACCATGACGCGCACCGGGATTGATGAAGAACAGGATTTGATATCGCGCTTCATCCGTGGCGCGGATCGCATGACTGACACTCAGTTGGCCGAACTTATCCGCTTGCAGTAACTGTCACGCCCGAGCGTCACAAACAACAAATAATCGCGCTGCGCATCCAGCTACGGAGGTCAGCGCCGGACTGGAGATTCACCGTGGACAAAAACACTAAAATCCTGATCCCGGAAATATCCGGCGACTGGACAGAACGCCTGCGCTCCGGCAGCACCAATATCTGGAATCACGCATTGCACGGTCGGCCGCATCGTAACGGCCTACCAGAAGTCCGCCTTGACCCGCCAGAAATTGGACTTTACGCAGAACTCATTGATGGCGCCTGGTACTGGGTGTCCGGCTGCGCTAAGTGCAACGAAAGTGGAGAGCGCTGGAGTTACTCAGTTTGCGATAAGCACAACGTTTGCAGGCTATGCGGCACTCACCGATCAAAGCTTACGAAAACTCCGTGGGGTCACCCAGACGGATTCACCTGCGCACCATGCAAAAGCTCCGAAGATGCAACCGCAAAGACGGAAGCGCTCGCCAAGTTCGCCGAGAGCGAATACGACGAACACGACTTTTGCGGGCTGAGCGAATGCAAGTGCCCGCACTGCGCGACGGTCATTCATATCGAGGCCGAAGACTGTCGCAATCAGAACATGGAGTGCGTCACCTGCGGCGGTTTATTTGGACTGCAAATCGAATACGAGCCGAGTTTCACGACCACGGTGATTGGCGAGCGCGTTACCGCCTAAGCCGCTCTTAAATCCAACCCACCTTAAGCAATGAGGTATCCCATGAAACCCGAAATGATCACGCTCAAGCACGGCGACACCACGATCAAGATGCCAGCTTCATCACTGGCAAAACTGGCAGTAGCCAGCGTGTTCGCCCAAGTGCTGCCTCCAGCCGCCAATGTGCAGCCTGCAACCCTTCATCCAATCCCGGAGCTTGGGGCTGTCTGGCCCGGCCAAGGTGGCCTAAACGGCGGACTGGTTGCAGCGCGCGGCGAAGTACCCGCGCACTACCTGATCATCGCCGCCCAAGACGCAGGCTCGCACGAATGGGGTGGCCGGGGTCGTGAGTCGCAGGCAGCAAGCAAATGGGATGGTTTTGCCAATACCGTGACCCTTATGGAGGGCGACCACCCGGCCGCCAAAGCAGCTACAGCCTACAGTGCTGATGGGCACGACAACTTCTATTTGCCTGCTGCTGCTGAGCTGTACCACTGCTGGCTGAATGTGCCTGAGCTGTTCGTCAAAGACACTTGGTACTGGTCAAGCTCGCAGCGCTCCGCCCACCACGCATTCATCATGCACTTCGATGTTGGCTTTCAGTACTACCACGCCAAGGGCAACGAGCTCCGTGTCCGCCCCGTCCGCAGATTGTTTATTTAATCCTTTGATCATTCGTTCTTGACCGGCTACCGGGCGCATAAGCGCCTTTTTTGTTGCCCGAAAAAAGAGGAAACACCATGTCAGCAACAGCTCAAGCACTGCCTGTAATTGCTCTCCCTGCCATCGGCCAAGCCTTCGGCGGTGGCTTCTTCTCAGGTGTAACCGTTGAGAACGGTCAGCGCTATTTGAACATCACCGCCGGTGCGGCTCACGAACTTAAAGGTTCTTGGGGTGCTCGTGGCGTGATCGTCGAAGGCGCAGGGAGCTTCACCGATAGCCGCAGTAACACCGAGTCAATGGCGGCGGGCGGTAGCGAACTGGCTCAAAAGGTTTTGGCGCTTGAGGTTGGCGGCTACTCCGACTGGGCCATTCCAGCCCGCGACGTGCAGGAGCTGCAATACCGCCACCTCAAACCAACCGATGAAGAAAACTACAGCTGGAACCGGGATGGCGACAACGCCAACAGCTTACCGATTGGGCTGCTGTACACCGCAGAGTCACCAGCGCAGACAACTATCCCTGAATTCCGCAGTGGTGGTAGCGAAGCCTTCCAAGACTCTTGGTACTGGTCAAGCTCGCAGCGCTCCGCCGGCAGCGCGTTCTTCATGGACTTCGATGATGGCAATCAGAACAACGGCGGCAAGAGCCTCGAGCTCCGTGTCCGCCCCGTCCGCAGAGAGTTGCTGATTGACTAATTCGCTTATTTAATCCGGCCGCTTGCGGCCGGCTGCTGTTAGGAATCCCTGCTCATGGCAATGCACACGGACTTGCAGATCTACAAAGTGTCGATGGATCTACTCAGTCTCGCAACAAGCCTGACTCGCAACATTCCACGCGATTTAAAGCTGACGCTCAGCAAGCGCGTGATCGACGAGTGTATCGACGTGCTGATGTTGATTGCCCGCGCCAACTCGACAAGGAACAAGCACCCTCACCTTTCCTTGCTGGTCGAGAAAGTCCAGGTAATCGAATTCCTGATGAGGCTGTTTAAAGAAAACCGCTTCATCAGCATTGCGCAGCACGCCAAGGCCATCGAGGTGACCACCTCAATTGGCAAACAGGCAAATGCCTGGAAACGCTTCACCCCAACCGCGCCCGCCATCTGAGAGTTACGGCTTTCAGGTCTGTGCGATTTTGAATCTGGTCGTGCCGCTGATCTTCGGGTCACCGCCATGCGCATCAGAGATACCGCCGGTCTAAAGCGTCCGCGTAGGTCTCGCGCAGTTTCCTTGCTGATCGGCATTGCCTTCGGCTTGGCGACGTAGATAGCACGATAGGTCGCAGCGCTCCGCCAACAACGCATTCAACATGAACTTCGATGATGGCAATCAGAACAACAACGACAAGAACAACGAGCTCCGTGTCCGCCCCGTCCGCAGATTCGACTTTTGGCCCCTATCAGTTTCAGGATTTGGTGCAGGCTTATTACGACTGTCGGCGCTCCAAACGCAACAGCGACAGTGCTCTGGCATTCGAAATGAATCTAGAACAGAACCTGATCCAGTTACACGACGACCTGATTGCAGGCACTTACCAGCCAGGCCGTTCAATATGTTTTGTGGTCACTCGCCCAAAAGCCCGCGAAGTGTGGGCAGCAGCCTTTCGGGATCGAGTCGTACATCACCTGTTGTACAACCATGTTGCTCCCCGCTTCTATGCCAGCTTCATCGCTGACAGTTGCGCGTGCATTCCGGGGCGCGGGACGCTCTACGCTGCAAAGCGTCTGGAATCAAAGATCAGAAGCGCCAGTGAGAACTGGTCAAAACCGGTTTTCTACCTCAAGTGCGACTTGGCCAACTTCTTTGTCGCCATCGACAAGCAGGTGCTGCGCCGACAACTGGCCGAAAAGATCACTGAGCCTTGGTGGCTTGCACTTGCGGAACAGATCCTGATGCACGACCCGCGAGAGAACTTTGAAACAAGAAGTCCACGCCACCTGTTTGGCAGGGTGCCGCAACACAAGCGCCTGACCGCGCAGCCTGCGCATCTCGGGCTTCCCATTGGCAATTTGTCCTCACAGTTCTTCGCCAACGTTTACTTGGATGCCCTTGACCAGTTCGCCAAGCACCGGTTACAGGCAAAGCATTACATCCGCTACGTCGACGACTTTGTGTTTCTGCACGAATCACCGCAGCAGCTCAACGCTTGGCACGCAGAGGTCGAGATATTCCTGCAGACGCTGGGGGCGCGACTCAATCCCACGAAAACCATCCTGCAGCCGGTTGATCGCGGCGTTGACTTTGTCGGTCATGTGATCAAGCCGTGGCGACGAACCACTCGCAAGCGAGCAGTGGCTCAGGCACTCAAGCGAACAGCCGCAGCGCCCGCCGAGGATCTGCGCGAAACCGCCAACAGTTACTTCGGCCTGTTGATCCAAGCCAGCCATAGCGAAAAAGACCGCGCCGCACTGGGGCGTGTCGTGCTAAAGCGCGGTCATGCAGTCAACGGCAAGCTGACCAAAACTTACCTAAAACGCTAACTGCCTGCCGGGCATGAACCGATAAAGGATCACTTATGACCGTCATACGCCGAACAGTCAGGATCAACAGCGGCGCAATGCGGCCGCTGGACTTGAACGTCATGTGCGACCAATGCAACAAGTCACGCGCCCACGGCAACCACACTAAATGCAGCAAGTTGCGCCAAGCCGAAGCGGTTGAGCGGCGCGCACGGGAGAAGGTATGAGCAATCAAATCAAGCACAGAAAACTGGGCACTGAGCCGCTTGTGGGCCTGTACTACGTTTCCGAGTGCATCAAATGCGGCTGGATTGGCAGTTCTGGCGAGCTAACAGAAGACGACGCTCAATGCCTTCAGCCAGTTGGCGATGATCATTGCTGGGGTGACACCGATGAAATTGGCGCTGACCGCTTGCTGGAGCTGATGCAATCGGGAGCATTTGATAAGCCATACACCCTGCTCAAGAGCGAGCCGGTTGCGGTGCTGTATGCCGACGGGGAAGCTCTTACCAAAGCAGAATGCGGCAACAGCTTTGAAATTTGTTGCAAGGTAGAAACCCCACTTTACGCCGAACAACACGCACCGATATCAGTAGTGCTGCCTTTCGTCGAAAAGATAATCAGTAAACTACGCCGGTTCGATGAGTGTGCCAGCGACAACCAGGACGTTGATATTGGGCGCCATTGGTTTGATGTACTGACCCAGCTCGGGCTTCTGAATCGCGTGCAGCGCAGTCCGGCACATTGGGAAATGACACAACAAGGCGAAGATGCTTTGGAGGCTACCCGCCTAAACACCCCGCAGTAACCCCTCCCCCATTTCAAAACCCGCCGCAATTGCGGCAAGGACGAAGTCATGCCTGAAGAAATCAAATTGATCCAGCCAGCCCCAGTCGTGCGTGATGACATGGGTTCGTTTCAGCATCCAGATATGCCCGACTTCGACGAAGGTGACGGTGACGGTGACAAGTGCAAAACTTGGATCGCCGAGCAAGGCCTGGCCGTGGCAATGGTGAGCCTTGAGTACGCCGATGAGGGCGTTGCCAATCGCTACTTCGAATCCGGCGACCCAGACTATAGCTACTGGGAGCCCGACCGCCCCAAAGGAGAGGATTGGTTCTGCCTGGCGATACACGATACCGAAGACGGCCCTGTCTGCTGGTGGGCGCGCAGAGTGGCACTTGATAACCCGCTCACCGAGCTACACAACCCAGCGGTAGAGGAATGGCTTGAGGGTGTAGCCGCAGACCAAGGACCGGAAGCGGCCGACAAGTGCAAAGAGATCCTTTTCAAGTGCGGCTATTGCACCCAACTGATGCCATGAGTCTGGAGGCAGCGCTATGACCCACCAACCCAAAGGCGGCATGTGCTGCGTTTGCCAGCACGCTCGCCGCGATTGCAGCGCCCTTCCCTTCAAGTACATGCCACCGATCCAGCACGACACAAGCACAGTCATCGTGCGCTGCACTGACTTCAAGCGCCAAGCCTAAACCCAAACCTTACAACTCAATCAACCTGCCGGTGATCGGTGGGCGAGGTATCTCTATGCACGCTCCAATGCAGAACACCCCTAACATCGCAGCGCAACCAACCGAACTGATCGCGCTGCCCGAGGTGATCAAGATCACCGGATTCAAGACCACCAAGATTTACGATATGGTGAACAAGGGCGTTTTCCCGAAAAAGGTTCACCTCGGCACGCGCTCTGTGCGCTGGGTTAAAGCCGAGGTGTTGCAGTGGACTAACGATCTGATGGCGGCACGTGAGCACCGTGCCTAATCGGCCGCTTCGGTCGTGTCGAGAAAGTCCGCCCACTCTTGCATCATCACTCGCCGCTGTTCCACGTACTCCGCATGGTTGTACGTTTTGCGCACCTTGTTATCTCCCGCGTGGGACAGCTGAGCCTCAATCCAATCCTCTTTATATCCCATCTCATTTAAGGCCGTCGAAAGCGTGGCGCGTATCCCGTGCCCGGTTAGTCGGCCTTCATATCCCATTTTTTTGATTGCGCTGTTTACCGTGTTCTCGCTCATCGGCGTGTTGGGGTGGTTTCGCCCTGGCAACAAAAGCCGACAGTGATCGCCGGTCATGCCTTTCAATGCACGCACCACCTCTACCGCCTGCCGCGACAGCGGCACCAGATACGGCGGTATCACATCTCCCTCTGTTCTCACCCGGCTGCGCAACTGCTTTACGTTGTCAGCCGGTATCGTCCACAGCGCAGCATCCAGATCAAACTGGTCTGGTGTTGCGGCTCTCAGTTCCCCTGTGCGAACGCCGGTCAGCAGCAATAACCGAATGGCGTGCATGGTGAATACCGAGCCCTTGAAGTTACGCAGATCCAGCAGGAACGGCTTTAGCTCTGAGCGTTTCAGGAATGGGTTGTGTTTGGCGGGCGGCTGCACGGCGGCAACAATATCAATGTCAGCGGCTGGGTTGGTTTCAATCAAGCCTTGAGCCATTGCGTAGCGGAAGATCTGGTTTAGCCAGGTGCGACACTTCTCGGCTACGTTCAATGCACCACGCTTCTCAACGCGATGTACTGCCGCTAGTACATCGGCGCGTTTGATCTGACTGATGGGGATTTTGCCCAACATCGGAATCAAGTCTTTGTCCAAGTACCGGCGCGACTGAGCGGCACCGCCCTTAACAGCAGCAACCAAGCGCGGGGACTTGAAGTCGTACCACTTGTTGGCTACCACCTCGAAGGTGTTTTCCACCTCGGCACCAGCGGCGTGCTTGGCCTGCTTACGATCAATACGGGGATCAATGCCCTTGGCTACCAGCGCACGGGCTTGGTCACGCAGTTCGCGGGCTTCGCGCAGAGTTATTTCAGGATAGGTTCCAAGGGATATGCGCGGCTGCTTGCCGTGCCAGCTAAAGCGGAAGTGCCAGGACTTCTTGCCGTTGGCAGCCACGAACAGCGAAAGGCCGTCGAGATCGCTCAGCGTAAAGTCTTTGTCACGGGGTTTGGCTTGCCTGACAGCGGTGTCAGTAAGAGGCATTAGTACATCACCATAGTGCTCGAATTACCGATGGACTGGCTAATGTACTAAAAATGTTGGGAAGGTGGCGAAAGAAAGCGAAACGCCACAAAAGAAAAAACCCGCTCAAGGCGGGTTAATTCAAGGGTTTCACGAAAGCCTATGAGGCAGTGCGAAACCATATTTGGTGCGGACGGAGAGACTCGAACTCTCACACCTTTCGGCGCTGGAACCTAAATCCAGTGTGTCTACCAATTCCACCACATCCGCATTTCAAACTTTTGAAGCAAAGACGCCAGATGATTAATCTGGCGCCTTTCTAAATATGGGGTGGACGAAGGGGATCGAACCCTCGACAACGGGAGTCACAATCCCGTGCTCTACCAACTGAGCTACGCCCACCATATTGCCTTTGTTGCCTTACTTGTGCCAAAGCTGCCTAATGGCGCACCCGGCAGGACTCGAACCTGCGACCATCCGCTTAGAAGGCGGATGCTCTATCCAGCTGAGCTACGGGCGCCTTATTAATCTGTACTCTGTGACGACTACAAACTAAGTGCTTTCAGTATCACCAAGCTGGACATCAACTTCGCTCTACCTTCTTAACCAGTGCTAGGCTGTGCCCGACAAGTGCGACGAATGTTATAGGTGAGTTGGAAAGTCGTCAACTCTTTTTTCAAAAAAGTTTAGAAATATAAAGGGGTTAGGGGAATAAGCAGACCAAGCGCCTTTGCCCTTACGCCACGGCATGCGAGAATGCACGTCCTTTTTCCACCCTTTTCGATGGTTAATCACGCGTAATGACTGCACAACTAATCGACGGCAAAGCGATCGCCGCCAGCCTGCGCCAGCAGATTGCCAAACGTGTCGCTGAGCGGCACGAGCAAGGCCTGCGCACTCCTGGTCTGGCAGTGATTCTGGTCGGCAGCGATCCTGCCTCCCAAGTTTATGTTTCGCATAAGCGTAAAGACTGCGAAGAGGTAGGCTTTCTTTCACAAGCCTATGACTTGCCCTGCGACACCACCCAACAAGCACTGACCGATCTGATTGACCGCCTTAATGAAGACGCCAACATCGACGGTATCTTGCTGCAACTGCCGCTACCCGAGCATCTAGATGCTTCTAAGCTCTTGGAGCGTATTCGCCCGGATAAAGACGTAGATGGCTTCCATCCTTACAACGTCGGCCGTCTGGCACAGCGCATCCCGTTACTGCGCCCATGCACCCCTAAAGGCATCATGACCCTGCTGGAAAGCACCGGACAGGATCTGTACGGGATGGACGCCGTGATTGTCGGGGCATCCAACATCGTGGGCCGCCCCATGGCAATGGAACTGCTGCTGGCCGGCTGCACCGTCACAGTGACCCACCGCTTCACCAAAGATCTGGCCGGCCACGTTGGCCGCGCCGACCTTGTGGTTGTAGCCGCTGGCAAACCCGGGCTAGTAAAAGGCGAGTGGATCAAAGAAGGCGCTATCGTGATCGACGTTGGTATCAACCGTCAGGCAGATGGCAAGCTGGTTGGCGACGTGGTTTACGAGACCGCCCTGCCCCGCGCTGGCTGGATCACGCCAGTCCCAGGTGGTGTTGGCCCGATGACTCGTGCCTGCTTGCTAGAAAACACCCTTTACGCGGCTGAAACACTGCACGACTGAGTGTTAACGGCCCGCACACAGACGGCGCCCTCGGGCGCCGTTTTTATTGGCGGCAATAAATCCCACACAAACAAAAACCCGCACAAGGCGGGCTTCTGCTCAAACAACACATCATCTAGTCAGCTAAGCGCCAGGTTGTACCGCCCTTGCCATCTTCCAGCACAACGCCCATCGCGGTGAGCTGATCGCGGATACGGTCCGACTCTGCCCAGTCCTTACCCGCACGTGCAGCCAAACGAGCAGCAATCAACGCATCAACTTGCGCAGCATCCACCTTGCCTTCAGCACCGGCCTGCAAGAAATCATCGGCTTCAAGCTGCAACACACCCAGCACATCAGCCAGCTCTTTGAGGCGTGCGGCCAAACCAGCAGCAGCTTGCAGATCAGTATCACGCAGTCGATTGACCTCGCGAACCATCTCAAACAACACCGCACAAGCTTCTGGTGTACCGAAGTCGTCATTCATCACTTGCGTAAAGCGCTCAACAAACGCTTCGCCACCGGCCGGCTCGGCTTTTGGCAAGCCCTTAAGCGCATGATAAAAACGCTCAAGAGCTGCTTTTGCATCCTTGAGGTTATCTTCGGAGTAGTTGATCGAACTCCGGTAATGACTGGACACCAACAGGTAACGCACCACTTCCGGATGATATTTCTCCAGAACGTCGCGAATGGTGAAGAAGTTGTTCAAAGATTTGGACATCTTCTCGCCATTGATGCGAATCATCCCGCAGTGCATCCAGGCATTGGCGTAGGTTTTACCGGTTGCGGCTTCGCTTTGTGCGATTTCGTTTTCATGGTGTGGAAATTCAAGATCACTGCCACCACCATGAATATCGAACGTCTCACCGAGGCAGCACGTCGACATAACTGAGCACTCAATGTGCCAGCCCGGACGACCTGCTCCCCACGGCGATTCCCAGCTCGGCTCGCCAGGCTTGACGCCCTTCCACAACACGAAGTCCAGCGGATCATCTTTGGCTTCATCGACTTCAATGCGCGCACCAATGCGCAGATCTTCAATTTTTTTGCGCGACAACTTGCCGTAGCCCATGAACTTGGCAACGCGGTAGTACACGTCACCATTGCCCGGCGCATAGGCATAGCCTTTGTCGATCAAGGCTTGGATCATCGCGTGCATACCGGCAATGTGATCAGTAGCACGCGGCTCCATGTCCGGCTTGCGAATATTAAGACGCGCTTCATCTTCGTGCATTGCACCAATCATGCGCTCAGTCAGCGCCTCAAAGGTTTCACCGTTTTCACGAGCGCGATTGATGATTTTATCGTCGATGTCTGTGATGTTGCGCACATAGGTCAAATCGTAACCACTGAAACGCAACCAGCGAGTCACCAAGTCAAAAGCCACCATGCTGCGGCCGTGGCCCAGGTGGCAATAGTCGTACACGGTCATTCCGCACACGTACATCCGCACCTTGTTGCCATCCAGAGGCTTGAACACCTCTTTGCTTTTAGTAAGCGTGTTATAGATCGTTAGCACGACGACTTCCTTAAAACTGAATCACTGACCCCAAGAGTCACGCAGAGTCACGGTACGGTTAAATACCGGGCGACCGGGCTTCGAGTCCTTGATGTCTGCGCAGAAGTAACCTTCGCGCTCGAACTGAAAGCGGTCTTCCGGCTGTGCATTGCCCAACGACGGCTCAGCTCGACAACCAGTCAGCACCTGCAGCGAATCAGGGTTGATGTTTTCCAGGAAGCCCGCGCCGTCCTCAGCCTTTTCAGGGTTTGGCGAGCGGAACAGACGATCGTACAAACGCACTTCGCATTCGACGCTAGCGGCCGCTGGCACCCAGTGCACAACGCCTTTGACCTTACGGCCTTCCGGATTTTTACCCAGCGTTTGCGGGTCGTACGAACAGCGCAGCTCAACAATGTTGCCATCAGCATCTTTAATGGCTTCATCAGCCCGAATCACATAGCTGCCACGCAGACGCACTTCGCCCGCAGGCTCAAGGCGCTTATAGCCTTTTGGCGGCTCTTCCATGAAGTCGTCACGGTCAATGTAAATCTCACGCGCAAATGGCAAAACCCGTACACCCATGTCTTCTTTCGGGTGGCAAGGCAGCTCAAGGTTTTCAACCTTGTCTTCAGGGTAGTTCGTGATGATGACTTTCAGCGGACGCAATACGCACATGGCGCGCGGGGCACTGTGGTCAAGATCATCACGGATGCTGAATTCCAGCATGCCGAAATCAACTACGCCGTCAGAGCGGTTGGTGCCAACCATGTCACAGAAATTACGGATCGATTTAGGCGTGTAACCACGACGACGGAAACCCGACAGCGTCGACATGCGCGGGTCATCCCAGCCATGCACGTGCTTTTCATCGACCAACTGCTTGAGCTTGCGCTTGCTGGTGATGGTGTAGTTCAGGTTCAGACGCGAGAACTCGTACTGACGCGGCTTACTCGGCACTGGCAGGTTGTCGAGAAACCATTCATACAGCGGGCGATGGCCTTCGAACTCAAGGGTGCAGATCGAATGGGTAATACCTTCAATCGCATCCGACTGACCATGAGTGAAGTCATAGTTAGGATAGATGCACCACTTGTCACCAGTCTGGTGGTGATGCGCATGACGAATGCGATAAAGGATAGGGTCGCGCAGATTCATATTCGGCGACGACATGTCGATTTTGGCACGCAATACGCGCTTGCCGTCTTCGAACTCGCCTGCCTTCATGCGAGCAAACAAATCCAGGTTTTCTTCAACGCTGCGCTCACGGAACGGGCTGTTTTTGCCCGGTTCGGTCAGGCTGCCACGGTATTCCTTGGCTTGCTCTGGTGTCAGGTCACAGACGTAGGCCTTACCTTCTTTAATCAGGTAAACCGCCCAGTCATGCAATTGGTCGAAGTATTGCGAGGCATAGCGCACTTCACCGGACCATTCGAAGCCCAACCATTTCACGTCGCTTTCGATCGCGTCGATGTATTCCTGATCTTCTTTGGCCGGGTTGGTGTCGTCAAAACGCAAATGCGTCACGCCGCCAAATTCTTGAGCCAACCCAAAGTTCACGCAAATGGATTTTGCATGACCAATGTGCAGGTAGCCATTGGGCTCAGGCGGAAAACGGGTCACGATCTGTTTGCATTTACCCGAGTCAAGGTCCGCCTGCACGATAGGACGCAGAAAATTGGCCGGTACAGCAGGGCCAGCCTTTGGATTCAAAGTAGGGTCGACAGTGGGCTTGCTCATAGGATCCTTGAACGTAACAGGTGCGCGGCCTGGGTCGGCCGACTAAATCAAAGCGCCTATCATAGCCGATGCTGTCAAGTCCATGACAGAGCAGGCGCTCAATCAAAGCATTTGAAATACGGGCTTTTAATCCCCATATCGCAAAAACAGCATCGAAATGCCGTGCGGGCACGCTAAACTCCGCCCCACGGCTGTGTCTACCCAGCCAGCTTTTGTTCTGCGGCCACTTGGCCGAGCCTAAAAGCCCAACGAATTCCCTGATAGAGCGATACCCACCATGACCCAAGTAAAACTGACCACCAACCACGGCGACATCGTGATCGAGCTGAACGCTGAAAAAGCGCCACTGACTGTCGCTAACTTCATCGAATACGTAAAAGCTGGCCACTACGAAAACACTATTTTCCACCGTGTGATCGGCAACTTCATGGTTCAGGGCGGCGGCTTCGAACCTGGCATGAAAGAAAAGAAAGACAAACGCCCAAGCATCCAGAATGAGGCTGACAACGGCCTGTCAAACGACAAGTACACCGTTGCAATGGCGCGCACCATGGAGCCGCATTCGGCATCGGCACAGTTCTTTATCAACGTGGCTGACAACAGCTTCCTGAACCACAGCGGCAAAAACGTTCAAGGCTGGGGCTACGCCGTATTTGGCAAAGTGACTGAAGGTCAGGACGTAGTCGACAAAATCAAAGGCGTTTCGACCACTTCCAAAGCCGGTCATCAAGACGTTCCAGCAGAAGACGTGATCATCGAGAAAGCCGAGATCATTGAGTGATACTGCTGATTTCAGATTTGCATCTGGAAGAGGAGCGCCCGGACATAACCCGGGCGTTTCTGGATTTTCTGACGGGGCGTGCGCGCTCCGCCCAAGCGCTGTACATTCTGGGCGACTTCTTTGAAGCCTGGATTGGCGATGACGCCATGACGCCCTATCAGCGCTCTATCTGTGAAGCACTGCGTGCGCTAAGCGATAGCGGCACACAGGTCTTTTTGATGCACGGCAACCGCGACTTTCTACTTGGCCAGGCCTTTTGCAAGGCAGCTGGCTGCACCCTACTCAAAGATCCGAGCGTTGTAGATTTTTACGGCGAACCCGTGTTGCTGATGCACGGCGACAGTCTGTGTACCCGCGACCAAGCCTATATGCGTTTACGCCGCTACTTGCGCAACCCTATGACTTTGTGGGTTTTACGCCACTTACCGCTAAGCACGCGCCATAAACTGGCACGCAAGCTACGCAGTGAAAGCCGCGCACAGACCCGCATGAAAGCCAACGACATTGTTGATGTGACCCCGGAAGAAATCCCACGAATCATGGCGCACTTTGGTGTTCACACCCTGATTCATGGTCACACCCATCGCCCAGCCATCCACAAGCTACAAATTGGCGAACACGCCGCCAAGCGCATTGTGCTGGGCGACTGGGACCGCCAAGGCTGGGCGCTGCAAGTGGACGAGCAAGGCATGCAATTGGCGCCGTTTGATTTTGCGCTGAAGCTACCAACTCCTGCCCTCGAATAGCCCCGCAGGTTGCGATTTTTTGCGTGCACCCTCTTAAAAGATCGCAGCCTTCGTTTCTCGGCAGCTCCCCCACTTAATCAACATTAATGCCCGCTCGCCGCCGGCCCTGCTTTAGCCGCGAATGGCGGCTTAGCCAGCCACACCAGCAAGATCAACCCCATAAACAGCCAGCCCATCATCGTGAAGTAGTCGACGGTCGAAAACATGTACGCCTGACTGGTCAGCACCCGATCCAGCTGAGCATAGGCCTGATGACTCGCGCCCCCCAAACTTTCGAGCGAATGCCGGGTAATCGGGTCATAGGTACTCATGCTTTCGCTCATGTAGGCATGATGCTGATCTGCACGACGAATCCAGATCCAAGTGGTCAGCGATGCCGCAAAACTCCCGCCCAACGTACGCAAGAACGTCGCCAACCCCGCACCATCGGCAATCTGATGCGGCGGCAAGTCCGACATCAATATGCTCAAGGTCGGCATAAAGAACAGCGCTACGCCAATCCCCATAAACAGCTGCACCAGCGCAATGTGCTGAAAGTCGACCTCATTGGTGAAGTCAGCACGCATAAAGCAGCTCAAGCCAATCGCCAAAAAGGCCAACCCTGCCAATAAGCGCAAATCGAATTTATGGGCGTACTTGCCCACAAATGGCGAAATCAATACCGGCAAAATGCCAATCGGCGCGACTGCCAACCCCGCCCATGTAGCGGTATAGCCCATTTGCGTTTGCAACCACTGCGGCAAGATCAGGTTAATACCGAAGAATCCGGCATAACCCAGCACCAGCACGATGGTGCCGATTCGGAAATTGCGGTGGGAAAACAGACGCAAATTGACGATTGGGTGCTTGTCAGTCATCTCCCAAATGATGAATGCCGCCAGCGCCACCACGGACAATGCGGTGCCCAGCAGGATGAAATTGGACTCAAACCAGTCCAGATCATTACCTTTATCGAGCACGATCTGTAGCGCACCCACCCCGATAATCAGGGTAATTAGTCCCACATAGTCCATTGGCTGTCGGCTTATCACCACGGGACGGGCCTTGAGCTGCTGACGCACGACCATGACCGCAAAAGCGCCAATCGGGATGTTAATAAAGAAGATCCATGGCCAACTGTAACTGTCCGTAATCCAACCGCCCAAGATGGGCCCGGCAATGGGTGCGACCACCGTAACCATCGCTAGCAATGCCAGTGCCATCCCCCGTTTAGCGGGCGGATACACCGCAATCAACAGCGTTTGAGTCATCGGATACAGCGGCCCGGCAACCAAGCCTTGCAACACGCGAAAACCGACCAATTCAGGCATGGAAGTCGAGATGCCACATAAAAACGAAGCCAGCACGAACAACACCGTGGCCCATAAAAACAGCTTCACCTCACCAAAACGCCGACTCAACCAACCGGTCAGCGGTAGAGCAATCGCGTTGCTGACGGCAAAAGAGGTAATAACCCACGTGCCCTGCTCCGAACTCACGCCCAAGTTGCCCGAAATCGTGGGCAAAGCCACGTTGGCAATGGTGGTGTCGAGCACTTGCATAAAGGTGGCCAGTGACAAGCCGATAGTGGCCATCAACAAGCTAGGCGGGGTAAAAGACGCGTTTGCACTCATCGCAAATCCTTTAAAACATTGGGGTCAGCCCCGCCAGGCAGCGAGGCTTATGGATCGGCGAATCAGCGCGCAGCGCTGTTGCTGTCAATCAAACGCGTGATCAGAGCCTCGGCATCAGCCAATTGCTGCTCATAAACATTGGTGGTGAAGCTCGCCTTTTGGGGTGACTGTTGCGCCAGCACGGGGCCGCTTTGGTCATGCAAGTTCACATCAACGGTCGTCGACAAACCCACCCTTAATGGGTGCTTGGCCAGCTCGTCGGCGTTGATATGAATGCGCACAGGCACACGCTGCACGATCTTGATCCAGTTACCGGTAGCGTTTTGTGCGGGTAACAGGGCAAATGCACTGCCGGTGCCGGCACCAATGCTGTCGATGGAACCGCTGTACTTGACGCTGCTGCCATAAATATCGGCTTCTATATCCACTGGCTGGCCGATGCGCATTTTATGCAACTGGGTTTCCTTGAAGTTGGCGTCGATCCACAACTGATTAAGCGGGATGACCGCCATCAACGCAGTGCCCGGCTGAACACGCTGCCCTAACTGAACGGTGCGTTTGGCCACGTATCCGGTAACGGGTGCAATCAAGGTGGTACGTGCATGGGCTAGATACGCCTGGCGCAGTTGCGCAGCAGCGGCCATAACGTCTGGATGACTGGCAATGGCCGTATTATCGACCAGCGCAGTGGTGGTATTGAGCTGCTGCTCGGCATTGCGCAACGCACTTTGTGCAGAAGCCAGATCATCCCGTGCATGGGACAACTCTTCCTGTGAAATCGCCCCTCCGGCTGCCAGCGTTTTACGACGGCTATAGTTATCCTGAGCTTTCTGCACCTCAGCCTTCTGCGCGGCAACCTGCGCCTTCATCCCGTTCACATTGCTGAACAACCCCCTAACCTGACGCACCGTGCGTGCCAGATTGGCCTCGGCACTTTGTAGCCCCACCAGCGAGTCGCTCGGGTCAAAATTAAGCAGCACCTGACCTTCTTGAACCAGATCGCCATCATCGGCGCCGATACTCACTACCGTACCTGTCACCAAGGGCGTGATTTCAACCACATTGCCGTTTACATAGGCGTCGTCGGTGCTTTCATTCCAGCGTCCATACAGCTCTTGCCAGGCCCAAACCCCTACCACGACCAAAAGGACTAACAGTGCCAACCCGCCGAGCCATAGTTTGCGTTTACGCTGATTGCCAGCATCCTGAGTGTGTTGCGCTTGATCCGGTGTTTGCACAGTGGCCATGACGAGTACCTAAAATTATTCTGCCAGCGAGGCTTGAGTGGGAACGGCCACAGCCGTATTGCCGGGCTCAAAGCCGCCGCCCAGGGCTTGCATCAATTGAATCGAAAGGTCGATCTGCCCAGCATTCAAGTCTGCCAACTGGCGCTGGGCCTGAAGCAGTTGCTGTTCAATGCTGAGCACATCCAGATAGTTACCGACGCCGGAGCCATAACGCTGCAACACAGTGTTGTATGAGTCTTGCGCGATGTCGGTTGCACGTTGCTGTGCCTTGATTTGCTGGCCTGAGGCGCTTAACTGCTCAAGGGTGTCACTGACTTCCCCCAGCGCATTGACCAATATTTTGTTGTACTGCGCGACAGCCAAGTCGTAATTGGCATCTTCGGCATCAAGGCCGGCGCGCAGGCGCCCGCCATCAAAAATTGGTAACGAAATCGCTGGGGCGATGTTGAAAAAACGGCTGGCCGAACCCAACAAAGCATCGCCCAGCAACGATTGAGTGCCAGCCGCGACGGTTAAATTGAGGTTGGGATAAAAACGCGTTTTAGCCGCAGCAATATGCTTACCTGCCGCCTCAACCCGCCAACGGGCAGCAACTAGATCCGGGCGACGCCCCAGTAGCTCGGCTGGCAAGGTGCTCGGCAATGCCACAGCACTTGGCGACAGCACAGTGGGCCTTGTTATATCGATGCTGCGATCCGGCCCCTTGCCCAGCAACACAGCCAAAGCAATTTGCGCGCTTTTCAGCTGTTTTTCGGCACCGAGCAAGTGCTCTTGTGAGCTGGCCTCAAGGCTTTCGGTTTGCTGATATTGATAGTGGCTGTCGATACCTGCTTGCAGGCGTCGATGGCTCAATTCAAGCATCTGCCGAGTACGCTTTAGGTCATCGCTCGACAAATCACGAACACTGTAAGCGTGCCCCAGATCGCTGTAAGCGCGCGCCACATCGGCGGCGAGCGTCAGGCTCGCCGCCCGGCTGTCAACTTGTGCAGCTCGAGCCTCACCCAGCGCGGCCTCCCAGGCATCACGCTGACCGCCCCACAAATCGAAGGTGTAACTGAAGGTCAGATTAAGGTCGCGCACTGTGTCGTAACGCCCGCCCTGGCCGCTTGGGTCTTGGGAGCGTGACAAGCGCGAGCGCGTGACATCGGCCTCTGCATTGAGCGTAGGCATGCGATCCGCGTTGGCTGCGCTGGCCGCAGCAACCGCCTGATGCGCCCGCGCGCTGGCGATCTGCATGTCAGGGCTGTCGCGCAAAGCTTCTTCGATCAAACCATTGAGCTGTGCGTCACCCAAGTGCTTCCACCAATCTTTCTCTGGCCAGGTGGCTGGCGTCACATTGATGGCGCCCAGCGATTGCCCGGCCTTCAGGCTGTTGGCCTCAAGGCTCACCCCTTCGGTATTCAAGCCGTGGTAGTTGGCACAGCCCGCCAAGGCCGTCGAAACAAACACCAGACTCAAACCGGCGCGCAGCACGTTGTTGCTCATTTTTCACCTAAGCGCATGACGGTGATCGGATCACCCGCCGCCAGCAGTATTTTTTTGAGAATGTGTTCCAGGCTCTGCAACTCTTGCGGGGTAATGGCTCCCGCCAGTTGATTCATGGCATCAGCACCAATTGTTGGAAGCAGGTCAGCCAAGCCCTGCCCTTCATCGGTGAGCACCAGCCGCACTTGGCGCCTGTCTGCCTCGGAACGCTGACGCATCAACAGATTTTTTTGCTCCAGACGATCGAGCATGCGAGTCATCGAGCCACTGTCCAGCGACAGATGCCGACAGAGTTCAGCCGGGGTGTCGACGTCGAACTGCGCCATGATGATCAGCACCTTAAATTGCGCAGCCGTGATGCCGTAAGGCTCCATGTGGCTGTCAATAATCCGGTCTTTGAGCAGGGCAGTGCGCCCCAGCAGCAACCCTAAGGTGCAACTCTGGAAAGTATCTGGATGGAAATGTTTCATCTGAGCACCCAAAAGCTGCCTAAGCAGTAATGTTTCAAAATATTACTGTCTAGGCAGCTAATGTCAAGGCGATTATTAGGTAGCTATCTATTAGCCTGTAGGAATGCCCCAAGGAGCTGCCGCAGGCTGAGATCATTTGATGTTTAAAGATCGCAGCCTGCGGCAGCTCCTACGGGGAATTTGGTCATTTCAAGCGGCTGTAGGCACGCCGCTGTGAAAGCGAAACTCAACATCTGGCGACTCAATCAACTCCTGCTCAGCCGCCCTCACCCGCTCGATTACCTGAGCAATGTCTTTAGCGTCACCGTATTGATAGGCCAGCTTCAGATAACCCTGAAAATGCCGAGCCTCGCTTTTGAGCAAACCAAAATAGAACTTGCCGAGTTCTTCGTCCAAATGTGGCACAAGTGCTTCGAAACGCTCACAACTGCGCGCTTCGATAAAAGCGCCCACCACCAGTGTGTCCACGAGTTTTACAGGTTCGTGGCTACGCACCACTTTGCGCAAACCCGAGGCATAACGCCCGGCTGACAGCTGACGCAATTCGATTTTGCGTTTTTTCATCAAGCGCATGACTTGCTCGTGATGCACCAACTCTTCACGCGCAAGGCGCGACATCATATTGATCAGATCAACATGGGAGTGATATTTGGCGATCAAGCTCAGTGCGGTGCTGGCCGCCTTGAATTCACAGTTTTTGTGATCGATCAGCAGGGTTTCCTGATCGGCCAGCGCGGCGCTAATCCAGCCATCGGGCGTGCGACAGCCAAGAAACTCATGAATTTCAGGAAGGTTCACGCGCACGCTCCAGACCATTGAGGGTTGCACAACAGACTGACGGTGTTTTGAAGGATCGCTGACATGAGGCTCACTAAGACTGGATTTAGGCGGGGCAAAAGCCGCTGATTATACGGACGCCATTGCCCAGCACCAACCGCGCAGCTTGATATGTGTCAACACGGGTGCAACTGACGAACAACTATAGTGAAGTCATATCGCCCTTACCCCTTCTGGAGCACTCGGCCATGCAAGACATCCGCAAACTGTTAGTCGTTATCGAGCCCGCACTGATGGAAAGCCTGGCGCTCAAACGGGCCAAGCAAATTGCAAGCATCACCAAAGCGCATTTGCATTTGTTGATTTGCGATAAAGAGCACGATCATTCAGCTTTACTCAGCGTGCTGGAAAGCAGCCTTAAAGCAGAAGCACACAGCGTGACAACCAAGCAGGATTGGCACGAGAATCTACACACCACCATCATCAAGGAGCAGCAGGCCGCAAACTGTGGACTGGTCATCAAGCAGCACATTCCCGACAACCCGCTAAAAAAGCTGTTGCTAACCCCTGAAGACTGGAAGCTGCTGCGCTACTGCCCGTGCCCTGTACTGCTGACAAAAACCTCCCAGCCTTGGGAAAAAGGCGTGGTACTGGCTGCCGTGGACGTAGGTAATTCAGACCCTGAGCACATGGAGCTACATTCAAGCATTGTCAAACACGGCTTTCGCGTCGCAAGCTTGGCACATGCTCAACTTCACGTGGTCAGCGCCCACCCTGCTCCCATGCTCGCTGCCGTGGATGCGGCCTATCCGATCGACACCCAATACGAGGCGACTTACCGCGCCGCCTGCAAAGTCTTTCAGCAAAAGTTTGATATTGGGGACAGTCGCCTGCATGTAGAAGAAGGCCCGGCCGATGTGATCATCCCGCGCATTGCCAAAAAACTGAAGGCCGTAGTCACGGTGATGGGCACCGTAGCGCGCACTGGCTTTTCAGGCGCGCTGATCGGCAACACCGCAGAAGTGGTGATCGACAAGCTTGAAAGTGACATTTTGGTGCTCAAGCCCCAAGACATGGTTAAGCACCTTGAAGAGCTGGCGACCAAAAACGGATAGAAACACTAGTTACCTAGAGCATCCTTAAGAAAACTCGGTGCGATATACCGCTGATAGTGCGCTTCGGACAGCAGGAAGAATTCCCGATCAATGGCATCGCGCAGTTCGGGCAAACTCCAGTCGCGAAACTCAGGCAGTAGCACCATGCCATACGCTTCCAGTTGATTGATAACCCGCGCTCCGCGGGCAATCAACTGGTAAGCCCAGCAATATTCAGACTGATTAGGCACAAAACGAATTTTGCGCGCCAGCAACTGGTGGCGCAGTTTTTCGACATCAAACACCTCAACCTTGCCCGCCATCACCTGCACCAAAAGCTGCTCCAAACGCAGCCAGACAGCGCGTTTAGCTTGCTCGTCGTAACCGTTCCAGTTGATGACTTCGTGATGAAAGCGCTTGCAACCGCGGCACACGAGGTCGCCATAAACAGTTGAGCAAAGACCGATACAAGGCGTCTTGATGGTTTGATTGGGCATGGCGAAATAGAGCACTGCAGAGCGAAACAAGCGCCCATGTTAGCCCTTTGTCTAACGCAGATCACCCCTCAACCTTCAGGGGCTAACTTACCTTTACCAAGTTTTTCCCGTAGAATCGGCCTGCCTTTTAAGGCGCCAATGTCCGTTAGAAGCTGTTTTCAAAGCGTCACGAGCACAGTTGATCCTAAAGAACGGTGTTGGTGATGGGCCTTTGCACTGCAAATGCTCGCACCAACATGCTTCACCCCTCCGTTCAGCAGGCGTAAAACTTTGAAAACAGCTTCTGTTGGGAATCTCTGCAACTCTGGCTAAACGGCTCAAGAAGCCCCGCAGCGCATGAGTGCCTTGCATTCCTGGATGAGCGTCCCGGACACCCATTTGGGACCAATGATGAGGGTAATAACTGTGCTTGAAGCCTACCGCAAACATATCGAAGAGCGCGCAGCACTGGGTATCGTTCCCCAGCCGCTTAACGCCGAACAAACTGCAGGCCTGATCGAGCTGCTGAAAAACCCGCCAGCCGGCGAAGAAGAATTCCTCGTTGACCTGATCACCAACCGCATTCCGCCGGGTGTTGACGAAGCTGCTTACGTAAAAGCAGGCTTTCTGTCCGCCATCGCCAAAGGTGAAGCGACCTCCCCTCTGATCAGCAAAAAGCGCGCTGTAGAACTGCTTGGCACCATGCAAGGCGGCTACAACATCGTGACGCTGGTTGAAATGCTGGACGACGCAGAGCTGGCTCCGGTTGCCGCCGAGCAACTCAAGCACACCCTGCTGATGTTCGACGCGTTCCACGATGTCGCTGAAAAAGCCAAAAACGGCAATGTCCACGCTAAAGCAGTGGTGCAGTCCTGGGCTGACGGCGAGTGGTTCAAGAACCGCCCTGTTCTGGCTGACAAAATCAGCCTGCGCGTGTTCAAGGTCACCGGCGAAACCAACACCGACGACCTGTCGCCTGCACCTGACGCCTGGTCGCGTCCTGACATCCCGTTGCACGCCCTGGCCATGCTGAAAATGGCTCGCGACGGCATCGTGCCGGACGTACAAGGCTCCATCGGCCCGATGAAACAAATCGAGCAGATGCGCAACGACGGCTTCCCGATCGCTTACGTCGGTGACGTAGTCGGTACAGGTTCCTCGCGTAAATCGGCCACTAACTCCGTACTGTGGTTCTTCGGCGACGACGTTCCTTACGTACCGAACAAGCGTGCCGGTGGCTTCTGCTTCGGCAGCAAAATTGCACCTATCTTCTACAACACAATGGAAGATGCTGGCGCACTGCCAATCGAGTTCGACGTCAGCAACATCAACATGGGCGACGTGATCGACCTGTACCCGCACGCAGGCAAAGTCTGCAAGCACGGTACTGACGAGGTCATCACCACCTTCGAAATGAAGACCCCGGTGCTGTTGGACGAAGTTCGCGCTGGCGGCCGTATTCCGTTGATCATTGGTCGCGGTCTGACTGAAAAAGCTCGTGCCGAACTGGGTCTGGGTCCATCCGACCTGTTCAAAAAGCCAGAAGCACCTGTTGAAAGCACCAAGGGTTTCACCTTGGCGCAAAAAATGGTCGGCAAGGCATGCGGCGTGACTGGCGTTCGCCCAGGCACTTACTGCGAACCTAAGATGACCACCGTAGGCTCTCAGGACACCACCGGGCCAATGACCCGTGACGAACTGAAAGACTTGGCGTGCTTGGGCTTCTCGGCAGATCTGGTAATGCAGTCGTTCTGCCACACCGCGGCCTATCCAAAGCCGATCGACGTAACGACCCACCACACCCTGCCTGACTTCATCATGACCCGCGGCGGCGTTTCCCTGCGTCCGGGCGACGGCATCATCCATAGCTGGCTGAACCGCATGCTGCTGCCGGATACCGTCGGCACCGGTGGTGACTCCCACACCCGCTTCCCAATGGGCATCTCCTTCCCGGCCGGTTCTGGCTTGGTAGCCTTCGCCGCAGCCACTGGCGTTATGCCACTGGACATGCCGGAATCGGTTCTGGTTCGTTTCAAAGGCCAAATGCAGCCTGGCATTACCCTGCGTGACCTGGTTCATGCCATTCCTTATGTCGCAATCCAGAAGGGTCTGCTGACTGTTGAGAAGAAGGGCAAGATCAACGAATTCTCCGGTCGCATTCTGGAAATCGAAGGTCTGGACAACCTGAGCATCGAGCAAGCGTTCGAACTGTCCGACGCCTCGGCAGAACGTTCGGCTGCTGGCTGCACCATCAAGCTGTCCAAAGAGTCCATCACTGAATACCTGAACTCCAACATCACCCTGCTGCGCTGGATGATCGGTGAAGGTTACGGCGACGCTCGCACCCTTGAGCGTCGTGCTCAAGCGATGGAAGCCTGGATTGCCAACCCTGAACTGATGGAAGCCGATGCTGACGCCGAATACGCGCACATCATCGAAATCGACCTGGCTGACATCAACGAGCCAGTGCTCTGCGCTCCAAACGACCCGGATGACGCCCGTCTGCTGTCCAGCGTTGCTGGCGAGAAAATCGACGAAGTGTTCATCGGTTCGTGCATGACCAACATCGGCCACTTCCGCGCTGCGGGCAAGTTGCTGGACAAGGTCAAAGGTCAGTTGCCAACCCGTCTGTGGCTGTCGCCGCCGACCAAAATGGACGCTCACCAACTGACCGAAGAAGGCTACTACGGTATCTTCGGCAAAGCTGGCGCACGCATGGAAATGCCAGGCTGCTCGCTGTGCATGGGTAACCAGGCACGCGTTGAGCCGAACTCCACCGTGGTATCGACTTCGACCCGTAACTTCCCGAACCGTCTGGGTGACGGCGCTAACGTTTACCTGGCTTCGGCTGAGTTGGCGTCGGTTGCCTCGATCCTGGGTCGCCTGCCTTCGGTAGAGGAATACATGGTCTACGCGGCCGAGATCAACACCATGGCAGCGGACGTTTACCGCTACCTGAGCTTTGATCAGATCGCCGAATTCCGTGAAGCGGCTGCAAATGCCAACATCCCGGTTATTCAAGCGTAAGCTGATGCAGTAACGAAAAAGCCCCGATTTATCGGGGCTTTTTCATGCGTGGATATAAGTGTTTAAAGCAACGGCGCTACCACCTGCTGCTTGCGCGGCCAAGCATCGAGCACGGCCTTGAATAGCGTTGCCAACGGGATGGCAAAGAATACCCCCCAAAAACCCCACAGCCCGCCAAATAACAGCACCGCACAAATGATTGCGACCGGGTGCAAACTCACGGCCTCGGAAAACAGCAAAGGCACCAGCACGTTGCCATCCAGGGTCTGAATAACTCCGTAGACCGCCATCAGGTAGATGAACTGATCACTCCAACCCCACTGAAACAACGCAATCAACAGCACCGGAACCGTCACCACCACAGCGCCAACATAAGGCACCACCACCGACACCCCGACCAATAGCGCCAGCAATGCTGCGTAATTAAGGCCCATCGCGACAAATGCGATATAGGTGACGCCACCACAAATAAAAATCTCGATAACCTTGCCGCGTATGTAATTGGCGATCTGGCGATTCATGTCCTCAGCAACACGCGTGATCAGTGCTCGCTCGCGTGGCAGATAACCGCGCACCCAGCGACCAATCATGGCCCGGTCTTTAAGGAAGAAAAACACCAGAATCGGCACCAGCACCAGATAGATCATGATGTTGACCAGCAACGGCAAGCTGGACAGTGAGAACGTCAGTGCCAGTTGCCCGAATTTACCGATTTCACCCCGCGCCACCTCAATGGCTTGCAGCACCTGCTCATCTGACACCAGATGCGGATAGCGCTCAGGCAACAGCAGCAACAACGATTGCCACTTGGCAAGCATGCCCGGCAGCTCGTTAAACAGCGTAATCAACTGATGCCACAGCAACGGCACGAGCACTACCACAAACACCAGCAGCAACCCCATAAACAGTGCAAACACCAAACCCACCGCCGCTGCGGCCGGAACGCGAAGCCGTTCAAGCGCCACCACCAACCCTTGCATCAAATACGCCAGCACCATACCGGCCAGCACAGGGGCCAGCATGCCGCCCAACGTCAGCACGGCGGTAAATGCCAACACCAGCAACACTGCCAGCACCACCGCCTCTTCATCAGAGAAGTAACGCTGAACCCAATCGCGCAACACTTTAAACATCAAAATTCCTTAGAAGGTAAGCCCGCAAGGGCTTTATGCCTTGCGCAACCAGTAGCGATAGGTGCCAGAGTCGTCTTCTTCTCGCAGCAGTTCATGCCCTGCCAAACGTGCGAAGGTACGAAAATCTCGTTGAGAGCCTGCGTCGGTGGCGATGACTTTGAGCACGTCACCACTGGCCAGACGATTGAGTTCCATCTTGGCTTTAAGCAAGGGCAGCGGGCAGTTCAAGCCAGTGGCATCCAACAGCGCATCATGCGCCAAAGCATCAGTCATTTGTTATGTCCTCAGGCATGCCATCGTTGGCATTTTTTAGCTCGCTAGAATACCCCAAGCAGACCGCCACTGGTCGCCAGCCAAGTGTCCAGCTACAGTAAGCGCTTTACCGACTAGAGCTTTGTGCATGACTTTTCTGCGCCCGACCCTGTTGACGCTCGCTTGCCTACTCGCCACGCCGGGTTTTGCGGACGACTTGCCGTCGCTGGGCGACGCCAGCTCGTCGATTGTTTCGCCTCAACAAGAGTACCAATTGGGCCGCGCATGGCTGAGTATGCTACGCGGCCAGGTATCACAGCTTAACGACCCACAGCTCAAAGATTACGTCGAGACCAGTGTCTACAAACTGGTGGAAACCAGTCAGGTACAAGACCGTCGCCTTGAGTTCATTCTGATTGATAGCCCACAACTTAACGCCTTTGCCGCGCCCGGCGGCATCATCGGCGTCAACGGCGGGCTGTTTCTCAACGCACAAACTGAAGGTGAGTACGCCTCCGTTCTGGCCCACGAATTGGCTCACTTGTCACAGCGCCATTTCGCTCGCGGTGTAGAAGCCCAACAACGCATGCAGCTGCCGATGATGGCCGCTCTGCTGGCCGGGGTTGTTCTGGCCGCCTCGGGTGCCGGTGATGCCGGTATTGCCGCGATTGCCAGCACACAGGCCGCTGCCTTTCAGGAGCAACGACGCTTCTCGCGCCAGAATGAACAAGAAGCCGACCGCATTGGCATTCTCAATCTGGAAAAAGCCGGCTACGACCCACGCTCAATGCCGACCATGTTTGAACGCTTAATGCGCCAATACCGCTTTGACGCACGACCACCCGAGTTCTTATTGACTCACCCCGTGACCGAGTCGCGTATTGCCGACACCCGTAACCGTGCCGAGCAAGCCAAAATTGGTGGCACAGAAGACAGCCTGCGCTATCAATTGATTCGCGCCCGCGTGCAACTCAATTACGAAGAAACCCCGGGGCTGGCAGCCAAGCGCTTTCGTGTTCAGTTGGACGAAAACCCTAAAAACAACGTGGCGCGTTATGGCTTGGCCATCGCACAAATCAAAGGCAGTCAATTCAATGACGCACGCGCCAACCTCAAGGTACTGCTGGACAAAGCGCCCAATGACATCACTTACAACCTGGCGCAAATTGAACTGGACACCGACAGCAACCAATTAGCCGAAGCTGAGCAGCGGATCAATAAAATGCTCACGCTGTATCCAGGTAATTACCCGCTCAATCAGGCGCGAGTTGATCTTCTGCTCAAGCAAAACCGCCCAGCAGACGCCGAAAAAGCACTGGATGGCCTGCTTAAAAGCCGCCCCGAAGACCCGGACGTTTGGTATCTCGTGGCCGAAACGCGAGGGCTATCGGGCAACATTATTGGCCTGCACCAAGCCCGGGCTGAGTACTTCGCATTGGTGGGTGACTACCGACAAGCCCTGCAACATCTGGCGTTTGCCAAAAAACTCACCAACAACTTCCAGCTCTCATCGCGCCTCGACGCCCGTCAACGGGAGCTGATGGACCAAGAGCGCGCCGTCAAAGACATGATGAATTAACCCCCCGGCTTGAACTGCCGCCCGCTGCGAACTTTCGATCTAGAAGATCGCAGCCTTCGGCAGCTCCTACTGCAACGATCGAACCCTACCGGCCAGTACACGCCGAATTGTCCCGCGTTGGAGCTGCCGCCCGCTGCGATCTTTTGATCTAGAAGATCGCAGCCTTCGGCAGTTCCTACCGCAATGATCAAACCCTACCCACCAGTGCCCGCCGAATTGTCCCGCGTTGGAGCTGCCGCAGGCTGCGATCTTTTGACTTTGAAGATCACAGCCTGCGGCAGTTCCACAGTAGGTCAGGCGTTGCCGGACAGTTTCAAACGTGCCGCCTGGGTGAAGTCCAGCATGCGTTTGAGCGGGCGTATGGCATTGGGGATCAGCGCGGGATCTACAAAGATCTCGTTGCTGCCCGTTTGCAGGCACGCCAGCGTACGCTCAAGGGTGTTCATGGCCATCCACGGGCAATGCGCGCAACTGCGGCAGGCCGCACCGTTACCCGCCGTGGGCGCTTCGATGAACACTTTATCCGGGCACAACTGCTGCATTTTGTAAAAAATGCCGCGATCGGTGGCCACGATAAACGTTTTGTTCGGCAGGTTTTGCGCCGCTGCAATCAACTGACTGGTTGACCCCACGGCGTCGGCCAAGTCGATGACCGACTCCGGAGATTCCGGGTGAACCAGAATGGCTGCGTCCGGGTACAAGGCTTTCATGTCTTCGAGCTGCTTGGACTTGAACTCTTCGTGAACGATGCAGGCACCGTCCCACAGCAGCATGTCAGCCCCGGTTTGGCGCTGAATGTACCGCCCCAAATGCTTGTCCGGCCCCCAAATGATCTTTTCGCCGTTATCCATCAGGCTTTCGACGATTTCTAACGCACAGCTTGAAGTCACCACCCAGTCAGCCCGGGCTTTGACCGCTGCCGAGGTGTTGGCATACACCACCACCGTGCGCTCAGGGTGCTTGTCACAAAAGGCGGAGAATTCTTCAACGGGGCAACCCAGATCCAGCGAACAGGTGGCCTCTAGCGTCGGCATTAACACGCGTTTTTCGGGAGTCAGGATTTTGGCCGTTTCGCCCATAAACCGCACGCCCGCCACCAGAATGGTCTTGGCCGGATGGGCTGCGCCAAAGCGGGCCATCTCAAGGGAGTCCGATACACAGCCGCCGGTTTCTTCGGCCAAAGCCTGAATCACCGGATCGCAATAAAAGTGCGCCACCAACACGGCGTCACGCGCCTTGAGTTCAGCAGCAATGGCTGCACGCAACGTGGTCTCTTGGGCCTCAGTCAACGGTTTAGGTTGCTTGGCATCGAGATGAGCTTGAACCAGAAGTCGTTCAGAAATTTGCGTCATGTTCGCAAGACCTGCAAGCGCTAGTGCGCGAAAGTCGAGTGTACCACCAGCTCTGGACCGTTCGATCCCGCTGGGAGAATGTGTGTTATCAGGCACGGACAAGCACTGAAGCGCGCTAAGGCTACAGAATATGCTTGGGATTCAAAAGTTTAATGTTGGACTGACGACCGCTCTCGCCCCATAGACCACCTGCCCCGCCATCGAAAATCATATTGAACACCCCAACTGCCATGCCAGTTCGATCAGTCGCACGCACTCCATCTGGCGCTAATGAAGTCCGAGCGCTCCGAGGCTGCCCGCAACCAAGAATTATCTTGCCAGCATACAAGCTGACTCTCGATTCGCTTCAAGCACAATTCTGGTGACCGCCAAACACTAATCCCGCATCATTTCCCGACTTGCAACACACAAACCAATCAACGGTCTCGCAACAAGCTAAAGTCTGAACCACAGTCCACTTGCTGCGAGCTGATGCCAACCGAGCTGCGCCTGCGCATTCGGTGCATTTACATCCGCACCCCAACTTTGGGCAGCCCCATGAGCATGAAAATACTGATCGTCGATGATCACCCCGTGGTCTGCCAAGCCATCCGCAACACCCTGGAGCCCCACGGCTACATCGTGGTGGGTGAAGCCAGCGACGGCCTCAACGCACTGGCGATGATGGAGTCACTCACACCCGACATCGTGATCCTTGATCTCACGCTGGAAAAACTCGACGGGATGTCGGTACTCACCCGCATTGCACGCGAAAAACTGGATGTTCGGGTTTTAGTGTTCACATCCCAGTCTCTGGACACCTACGCCATGCGTTGCTTTCAAGCCGGCGCCAGTGGGTTTGTGAGCAAAAGCGAGCCCATTACCCGCCTGCTCAAAGCCGTAGAAACGGTCGCAGAAGGTTATGTGTTTTTCCCCAAGCGCTCGATCCCGCTTCATGACAGCGAGCGCCGTGATAACCCCAACGGGGTGCTCAGCGAGCTGACTAATCGAGAGCTGCAAATCCTTAAATTACTGGCCGAAGGACTGACGAATCTGGACATTGCCCACCGCTTGCACCTGAGTAACAAAACCGTCAGCGGACACAAAATCAACCTCCAGAGCAAGCTAGGCGTGTTGTCGGTGGTGGATCTGGCCAACATCGCCAGACAGAACAACCTTCTCTGAGCATGCTTACCGTGAAGTCTCTGTTTAACTGTGCATGCCTGTTACTCGCACTGCTCAGCCTGAGCAGTGCAGCGAACAGCCCCGATATTCAGATCCATGCCCGCCAAAACCTGAACGATCTGAATGTGCGCCTAAGCGTCGATGAACAGGCGTGGTTGCGACACAAAAACACCCTCATCGTGGGCATCCTCGACAGCAAAGCGCCGCCTTATCGGCTGATCAACGAACGCAATGAACTCGAAGGCATTGGCGCAGATAACCTGAGCGCCTTGCAGCGTGATCTGGCCATTCCCATACGCCTTAAAACCTACCCCAGCGCAGCCGCTGCCTTTGAGGCACTGAAAGCGGGCGAGGTGGATATGGTGGACAGCTCCACTCAAATTGAAGCCGAAGATTTCAAGGTTGCACTCAGCCCGCCTTATGCCTTTACCGAGTTGGCGCTGTTTGCCGAGAGCGGCGATCTGCACGATTACAGCCGCGACATGACCAACGTTCGGGTGGCCGCCACCGACGGCATGGCCCTTGAGTTATACCAACGCACGGGCGGCAAAGGCCTGATCAAGCGTTACTCCACGCCTTTGGCTGCTATGGCCTCTTTACTGAGCGGCGAGTCGCAAGTGTATCTGGGCGACACGCTGGCCACTCACTATGTGTCAAATCAGCTGTTCAGCAATCAACTGGTGGTAAACCACAGCGCCCGATTGCCAGAGATTCAAGTGGGCTTCGCGGTTGCCCCCGACAACCTGATGCTGCAAGGCATTCTTGAGCGCACATTGGGCAGCCTTAAGCGCTGCCAGATCATCCGCGCGCTGGCTGAATGGAGCAGCACCCAAACGTGCGACCTCAGTAGTTTTTTGGATCGCCTGGACAGCGCCGAACGAAGCTGGATAAACCAGTCGGATCCATTGCGCCTGGTGATCAGTGAAGACCTGGCTCCCTATGTGTTCTTTAATGGCCGAGGGCGGCTCAATGGGATTGCCTCCGACTTGCTGGACATCGTGCGCCGCAAGACAGGCTTGCGCTTTGAGATCATCCGGGTCACGTCCCTGAGCGACGTCCAGACCCAACTGCGCAAGCGTCAGGCCGACCTCAGCGTAATGACTGAAGTTAACCACGGCGAGTCGAGCTACTTGTTTACCCGCCCTTTTATCACCACCCCTTATGTGTTGTTGCAAAAAAAAGACGCCGCGCCGGCGCCTGAGGTAAACGCTGACTTCACAGGTACCCTGGCCTTCGCCAGCGGACAGCTCGCACGTGAAGATTTGGCCAAGCGTTACCCGCGCCTGCGCCTGGAAGAAACCCGAACAATGGCAGACGCCCTGAACCGCACCCGCGATGGCAAAGTGGATTACGCCGTAGCACCAGCCAACATGGCGCGCTATTACTTGGCCTACAAATACGAAAACCTGCTCAAAATCAGCGGCATGCTCGCCATTGCGGATGCCCGTGTCGCCTTTGTTGCCTCCAAGGATCATCCCCTACTGATTTCAATCATGGACAAGGCGCTCTCTGAAATTTCGCCTCAGGAATACTTACAAATCATCGGACGCTGGCGGGCCAACTCCGCCACCGACGACAAGTATTGGGAAGGCGTGACCTCGTTTATCTGGAAGTCGCTGGGCATTCTCTGCCTGCTGTTGACGGTTGCCGGTTATTGGATTTACACCCAGCGCCAGCGGATCCTGCGCAAGCAACAAGATCTTTTACAACGGCAACTGTTGCTAGACCAATTGCAGGTGGCCAAAGAAGCCGCCGAAACCGCAAGCCGCAGTAAAAGCGTGTTTTTAGCCACCATGAGCCATGAAATCAGAACCCCGCTCAACGCCATCATCGGCATGCTGGAGTTGGTGCTGACGCGCAAGGACGACAGCGAACTCAACACCCAGTCGGTTCACATCGCGTACGACTCGGCCCACAGCCTGCTGGCATTAATCGGCGACATTCTCGACATCTCACGCATTGAGTCCGGCAAGCAAACGTTGCACCCCGAGCCTGCCAACCTGCATGAATTGATCGAATCGGTGCGTAACGTATTCATGGGGCTGGCACGCCAAAAAAACCTTGATCTGCAACTGGAGCTGGATACATTAGCGCGCCAACCTGTGTGGATAGACGGCCTGAAGTTCAAACAGGTTTTGTCCAATCTGGTCAGCAATGCCATCAAGTTCACTGAGCAAGGTAGCGTGGTCATTCAGTGTCAGGCGCAAGCCGTGGGCGATAACTCTATCAATGTCAGGGTCAGCGTGACCGACACAGGCTCCGGCATTCCCGCCTCGCAGATCCAGCAGGTGTTCACCCCCTTTTTCGAACTCGACAGTGCAGTTAACACCCCCAATGCCGGGGCCGGATTGGGGTTGTCCATCAGCCAATCGTTGAGCCATCTGATGAACGCCACACTGAGCCTTGAGAGCGAAGTGGGCGTGGGCACGTGCTTGTTGTTCAGCGGGCGTTTCGAGCGTGTAAGTGAAAAACTCAACCTCCCACAGGCCCCGCAGCCCACAGTGACTACCACTATAGAGCGGCCGCTGACTGTGCTGATTGTCGAAGATCATCTGCCCAGCCAGTACCTGCTGAGTCAGCAGATTCGTTACCTGGGTCACCAAACGATAACGGCCAGTAACGGGGTTGAAGGGCTGGCCCAGTGGCAAGCCCACGAGGTCGATATCATCCTCACCGACTGCAATATGCCGGAGATGGGCGGCCACGAAATGGCTCAGGCTATTCGGCGTCTGGAGGCTCAGTTAGGCTTGCGCCCCTGCACCCTCATTGGCCTGACTGCCAGCGCCCAGCCACAAGAGTTGGAGCGCTGCCTGCGCTCGGGCATGGATCATGCGCTGGTCAAGCCTGTCGGCCTGGCGCACTTGAATCGGCTCATCCCTAAACGCCACGGCGCAGGTAGCTCGCCAGGGGCCACGCCCCCTTCATTGAATACCACCATCAAGGCCGCGCTGGCCGCTCGGGTCGTGATCAGCAACCAACACGAGCAACTGGCTCTGCGCGCCGCTCTGGAACACGACGACCGCCCTGCCCTGAACGCTATTGCCCACAAACTCAAAGGCACGGCTTACCTGCTCAATGCTCAGGGTTTGCTGGAACTGTGCCAGCACATCGAAGAGTTGGTTGCTCAGAATGCCCCTGCTTCTGTGCTCAACGAGGCGGCCACCCAACTGGAGCAAGCACTGATGACCCTCAGCACATCCCTGCAAACTCACTGATACGACACAAGCACCGAGCGGGTGAAATTGCGACACAGACAACAAGAAGATTCTTGGGCTCCATTCAGACGTTTCCACATCCATGTCCAGCCGCATCTTTCGTGGTTTACAGGCCGTCACCCTTAAAATTTGAGCCTTCCCACACACGAGGCTTCGGCCATGCTTCTCCCCTACCCGAGTGCAGAAGAGGTCGCACGCGGGCTCTTGCGACAGGAGTTCCGGCTGTACCTGCAACCCAAGTTTGATGTGGTCAGCGGCGCTGTATTCGCAGTAGAAGCCTTGGCCCGCTGGCATCATCCATTACGCGGTGTGCTGGCCCCAGACTTATTTATACCCATGCTAGAAAAACACCAATGGCTCGATACCCTGTTCTTTCAACTGCTGGAGCAGGGCCTGCGTTGTCAGTGGCAATTGCATCAGTTGAATGTTGGGCTGGGGTTTTCGTTTAACGTGAGCCCCACCCAACTGCTCAATGACCATTGGGTGGAGCGCCTGCAACAACGCTTGCATCAGCATCCGTTACCAGCTTCGACCCTGACTCTGGAAATCACCGAAGGCGCTTTGGCACAACCGCCGGACAGCGTTTGTACACAGCTCTTGTACTTGAAAGGGCTGGGGCTGCGCCTGTCGATGGATGATTTTGGTACTGGCCACTCGTCCCTACTGCGCCTATGCCAACTGCCTTTTAACGAAATCAAACTGGCGGGCGAGTTCGTTCGCAACCTCAGTTTGAACCCGCAACACCAAGCCATCGTCGAAAGCACCCTTGGTTTGACCACGCAATTAGGGCTGAGCCTGGTGGTAGAAGGCATTGAAACCCCGGAGCAACGCCAGTGGCTGGCGCAGCGTGGTGCCCGTCAGGGCCAAGGGTATTTGTGCGCTCGCCCCATGCCAGTTGAAGCACTGCGACGCTGGATCAAAACCCCCGCCTTAATGCCACTGCACCATTGAAACCCACCAACACCCTGACACGCCTCCTGCAGTAGTTTTATTGCTTACGTGAACAGCATTGCCCCAGCGCTCTTCTAGTCGTACTCAAGGATGTAATTGAGCACTGCATCGGCCTTGCCCGGTACCACACTGGTGTTGGGCTTTTGCACAAAACGGGCCTTGATCGGCAGGGTGTACACCTCACCTTCGGGGTCGGTTTTGAGCCACGTCATGTTGATGGCCTGGGCTTTGGAAAAAGGCAGTGCCGTGCCTGTGCCAGAGCCACCAAGGAGTGAAATTTCCACACCTTTGGCGCCACCTTTAAGCAGGTTTAAGCGCCCGGTGCCGGGGGAATCGCCTTCAAAGTACGCCTTGACCGGTAACTTGCTCCCAGCCGGTAAACCCACACATCGCACGTCCATATCGAAGGCCTCAGCACGCGTATTGCCTAACATTACCTGCCCCGCTCGAACATCCCCCATGGGCACTTTGATTTCTTTTTGTATCCCGGTGCAGCCTGTGAAAAAACTCTGAAGCACAACATTGATAGGGCTCACCTGTGAGCTGATTGTTAGCGCATGCCACTCATTCACTTTAAATGCAACTTGGTAGTTCAGCGTCATCCGGCCAGTGCCAACGACCGTGTCAGTCCTTATAAACTCATAATCAAAAGGAGAGATGACTGGAAGAAAGAATGAACTCCTATTTTGATAGGTATGCGTAAGAGGCATAACGCGCTCAATCCCGCTCATCGACGAATTACTGATTCTGACTCCGATACCTTGGACACCCGTTTTGTAAACATCTCTGTAACCCGGATCCGGCTTCATCACGCTACTTGGCATTACTGCATAACTTATGTTCATCTGCGCAACGCCGGGGTATGGGCACGCAACACCAGAAAGTAAAGGTTGCCAAGCTATTTCCACCATATTATTTTTATATACGCCCATGCTACGACCCACTTCAACCATTCTTAACTTTATCGTTGCTGGCGTTCTTACAATCGTTGTCTGATGGTCATTATTCCCAGTGTGTACCCAGTAACATTGATCGGGACTAGCTGCCTGAACGTTACCCATATAAAAACCTTCTAATAAAACCACGACCACTATAATCAGGACTTGCATCAATCCACCTATTTGCATGAGTAACTACCCCATCAGCGTGCAAAAACCAAAAACAATAACAACCGTCAGCAGTAATACACTCATGATTTTTACTGACTCACCCTACCCACTGGCGATTCAACACACACCACAGGCACTCGGTCATAAACAGCAGACTTATCCGCTTCTGGCAGACGGTACTTCACAGTGCAAGTACCATCACCCCAGATGACTTGTAACTGCCCTTCATCTTTGATCCCGAACACCAAGCCGCGAGACAAGTTATCAATTACCGCCAACAGCTTGTTCTGTTCATCCAGCATCCGGGCTCCAAAAGGAATCTTGAGGCCTGCGGCATGGCTCAGCTCAAATTGCACACGCCGCCCAGACTCAGCATCAAAGCGCGCCTTGACAATAGCCCCGCGTCGCGGCACCAACATTTTCGAGCTTTCTGTCAATTCCACGCCACTGCCCAAGGTTTGGGTATCCAGGTTCACCCAGTTGTAACGATAAGGCTGCACGTAACTGCTGATGATGTAACCCGCACTGTTGGTGCGAGCGGTTGAGCCCTGCAAGCCAGCATCCTTGACCCCCGGCACTTCGATCAGGGCGAAAGTTTCGCCTACCGGCTGGCCGAAAGTAATGCCACCTGAGTGGGCTACCACCGAGCCCGAGGCGGTGAGGTCGATGTGGCGGCGGTCACCCGTGCGCGAGAAGTTGCCCGCGACTCTGGCGGTCGGCGCATCCCAGCCCAGTCCGACACCCGCTGAGTTGTCGCTTTGGGTGGTACCCACCTGCGCCGAATAAGACAAGGTGCCAGCATCGTTGACATAACCGCTTACCCCTGACTGCAAGCTGCGTTGACCATTGCCCGAGGACGTCACATCGCTATAAAGCCGATGGGAGCGCGTGGGGCTACCAAAAGGCATGCTGAAGGCCAGCGAGATCTGATTGTCAGAACCCTGCGTACTGCCGGAGTTTTGTGTACGCGACACCGACACGTTGTAACTGACACGCTTGACGTTACCGCTGTACCCCATTTGCAGGCGTCGAGTGCTGCCCGCACGGTTCCAGTAGGTGGTTTCGCCCGCACTGACAAACAACGAGCCTTGTTGGCGAAAAGACTGACTGACGTTCAGATCGATACGGCTCTTCTGCCGACCGAAGCTGTAGCCTTCAGCGTTACCGGTGGCGTATTTTTGTTCATCCACGTGCTGGCTGAGGGTGCGATAACCCTCTGTGGAGTAGCGATAACCGACCATAGTGAAGGTGGTATCGGTGTGGTTCAGGGTTTTGGAATACAAAAACCGTAGACTTTGACCTTGAGCCTTCACTCCTTGCTTAGGACGTGACCGGCTGTTGGTCACATCCATCGACATGCCGCCTATCGGCGTATTAAGACCCAGCCCCACGTTAACCGCCTCATACCCGTCAGAGTGCAGCACACCGCCATAAGTGGTGAGGTTGTTGGTGGCGCCATAAACCCCAGTGGCCTGAATCAGCTTGGGAGATGCACTGTCATAACTGTCGTATTTACCAGCAGCCAAGCTGTATTGCAGGTTGCCGCGCCGGGTCATGACGGGCAGATACGAATAAGCCTGCGAGTAGACTCGTTCGCGGCCATCGGCCTCGATAATCTTGACCTCAAGATCACCGTTTGAGCCGCCGGGGTAAATATCGTTAATTTCAAAAGCGCCCGGCGACACCGACGTGGAATAGATCACGTTGCCGTTCTGGCTAACTTCCACTGTGGCGTTGGTTTCGGCGATCCCACGCACCACGGGCGCATAGCCGATTTCGTTGTCTGGCGACATGCCCATGTCGGAGGCCAGCGTTGCGCCGAGGATTCGAACGCTGTCGAAAATCTCACCGTTGGTATACAACTCACCGGCGGCAAATCGACTTTTTAGGCTTGATACGTCTCGCTCTATATAGCTGCGATTACTGGAAAATTCACGAGCCATGTCGGTGCCCTGAGTCAGCGACGACTCGTTGCGCAGACGCCACGGACCAATGTTGAAACCGTTACGTAAGCCCAAATAGGCATAGTCGCTTTGAAAACCATTGCCGCTGTTGCGACTGAAGTTGGCCTGATAATCGCTAAAAGCAGCAGTGATGCCCTCGTCCCATAAAGACGGGTCAACGTAGCCACGCGATTGGCGCTGAATGTAGATGTTGGGGATGCTCAGAAATAACGCCAGGTTCGCGACTTCCAGGTCCACTGAGACGCCGTCAATGCCACTGATATCCAGTAACGCATCGTCTTCCTCGGCGGGCGCAATCAGGCCTTCTTTCTCCAGACGCTCGACATCAACCCCCATCTCGCGCAACAGACCAATCGTCAGCATGGGATTAACCACGCCGGTGTCTTCATCGGCCCGAAAAACAACTTCTTCTCGTCGATTAAGGGTCTGGTTCAAGTACAGATCAATGCTATAGACGCCAGGCACCAAGCCGTTGCTCTGCTCAAAATAACGCAGGTCTACGGCCCCACCTTTGTCCTTGAGAAATAACGGGTTGAACTGCGCTGCCAGAACAGTGGGTGAACTAAACAAACCCATTGCTGCCAACCAATAAAAACCTGTACCGGGACGTAATTTAAAGCCCCCGTCTTTCCTTGCATTCGACATGAGTTCATCCAGCAGTGAACCCTCCAAAAAGGACGGCACTTTATTCAATAGCGGACTAACCTGAAGAAAAACGTTATAACGCCGAGCGAGGTTTACTAATTACCCACCGGCAACTCATGTTTCACCAAACCGCCATAGTCATTAATGGCTTCCCAATGAAGTTGAACCGCGTGTTGCGGCAGTGCCCCTAGCTTTTTAACGGTTAAATAACTGGTGCTTTTTGGGGCCAGCATTTGGTCTTCAACGTCATACTCTTGCAACACGTTCTTTAATTTCATACTGCCGATGGATATATAAAAAGCCGAAGGGTTATTGACTTCCAATTGACTCACACCCGCACGGCTGACCAAACGCCACTGCAATTGCTTTGCCGCTTCTTCCAGCGTGCCAGTAATACCCGCAGGGCGATAGAACACCTTGATTCGCTGGCGTACAGCAACTTGCAAAGTGTTTTGACCTTCTGCCTGTTGAGGGATCTCTTGCACGTTCAGCCAATACACCGATTCCCGGTCATCGGCCAAACCCCGACCGTGGTAGAAAATACGCAACATCTGTTGCTTGTTGCCCCCCATCCGTGCCAGTGCAGGGGTAATAGCAAAGGGCACATCCACGTCAGTGCCCTGGCTATTGGGCTCGATCCAGGACTGGATCATGACGTCATCAGAACCTTGGTTTTTCACCAGTATCGAGGCCTCCCGGTCGGACGCCGGGTAAACAATGCGCGTACCACCCAACTGGATGCCCGCGTAGCTGGTGCTAGAAAATACACATAACGCCACAGCCAGGCCGTAGCGCAGGACAATAAAGGGTTTCATAGGCCGCTCGATGGTCGCGGGGGCATTGCGCCCCCACTGGATGGACGCTTACTTGTACGAAAGAGTAAACGGCAAGGTACCGTTTGCCTCACCGGCCACCAGCGGCGTCTCGCCGTTAGTCACGTAGGCCGCACGCAGGTTCAGGTTAGCCGTATAGGTTTTTGAGCCGTCTTCACCCGTTCCAATCAAGTCGCCTTCAAACTTTTCGTTACCCGACAGGTTGATCAGTGTGTTGTTGGCATCTGCGTTATAGATACCGATGCCCACACCTCTTGCACCACCCACGGTTTTCAACAGTTTGTTGTTGAAGGAGTCGACACCCGAACCGGACATTGGGTCAAAGACGACGCTGACCGTATTCAGGCCCGCTGCAGTTTCGCCGCAATCCAAGTTCAAGTTAATCGCAGTGCCCGCCGCAATGCCGGAGCCAACAGAGCCGTCACCCAACGAACTCATACTGACGATGCCCAGATCAACGTTGATAATTTGCTTACCCGCTTCGCCGCTAACGGAAGTACCCGCACCCGCAGTGATTTTGCAAGAAGCAGCAGTAATTGCGCCGCTGAAGCTGATGGTGCCGTCAGCCGCCAGCAAAGGAGTGGAACATGCAAACATTACAGAGGAAGCCAGCAGGCCCCGAATCATTTTCATCGACACGACTATTTCCTTGCTCAAAGGTGTTCTTGGGACTACGCGTTTTGCCATAGATGGCGAAGTTCAAGGTTAGGTAATAAAGCCTCGCCAAACCATTAGCTCCTTCTTGTTCAGTTCCAAGAATTTTCTTGTTCGCAAGTGCCAAAAAGTGGTTTAAGAGCACTGCAACTCACTGCTAAAACTTCCTTTTAATAAATAGGCAGCTTTTTATACTACGGCCCTAAACAACCTAATGAATATTGGACTTAGCCTTTAAGCATACCCACATAACCACTCCCCGAAACCAGGCTATTTCTTTTCAAACACCAAGAACCCTCCCGATTAATAACGAGAGCCACTTACCTGCTGCAACGGACTTCATGAACACAAAAACAAGGTCGAACCGGCTATATACGAGACAATAAAAAAAAAGCCGGTGAATGTCACCGGCCTATGTTTGCGATCACTTATTGAATGGCTTTCAACAACAGATCCGCCACTGGCCCGCCTGATGCAGGATTTTGCCCAGTGATCAAACGCCCATCCGCAATCGCATACGCCGCCCACGGTTCTTGGGCTTTCTCATAACGAGCGCCGCGTTTCACGAGTTCAGTTTCAGTCAGATAAGGCACGCATTCAGACAAACCGGCCAACTGCTCCTCTTCATTGGAAAAGCCCGTGACCTTTTTACCTTTGATCAATAACTCGCCATCCGACAGTACGATGTTCAACAGCCCTACGGCGCCATGACACACCGAAGACACGAACCCTCCCGCTTCGTAGATCTGGCGGCTGATGGTCTGTAACTCGATGTTGTCCGCAAAGTCCCAAATCACCCCATGACCACCTGCGTAGTAAATGGCGACATACTCCTGAGGCTTGATTTGAGTGGGCTTAAGCGTGGCGCCAAGGCGATTCATAAACGCTTTATTGTGATACCACTCCCAGTCAATATCTGCCGCCATGTCTGCGGCAAGGCTGTGTGGGTCAATGGGGGGTGTAACCCCCTTGCGGGCTAACGTAATCGACCGCAAAACCAGCAGCTTCAACTTTGTGTACAAAATGCACTGCCTCGCCTAACCACAAGCCCGTTGCGCGCGGCAAATCCGGGTATTTTTCGACGCTGGTCAGCACCACCAAAACCTTCTTGCTCATCGTTAACCTCCAGTCAGTACAAAGCGGAACGTATCGAGTGCGTGCTCAAGCCCAAAAGGCCAGTCACTTATCGGAACCTGAGCATAGATCAAGGGTTCCAAACGCCACCCGATAAGGAAATTGAGCTTCAAATACTCGAGTGGAGTGCCGAACCCAGTGCAATTGGCTGGCCGTGAGCTGAAAGTGTCATTGGAACGATTCGATGAATTCGCTGATCAAGTCGAAACAAGCATTGTCGGGCCTCAGTAAAGGCTAATTCGCGTACAAATAAAAAAGCGGCGCTTACGCGCCGCTTTGTTTAACTCATAAAAGGTCAGCTCTCCTGCTCAAGCCGTTTTTTACGAGGTGTCGAGTCATGCTCATGGCTCGCCTCAACATCCACTACGGGCACTTCGTTGCCAGCGCAGTCGAACAATTTGCCATCGCGGAAAAAATCACCGTCGTGGAGCCCAGAGATATCCTGGTAGCGCAAGGTGCGCTCGGTGGCCGCAACGAATACTGACTGTTGGTCAGAGTTGCCGGTACGCAGATGGTTGAACAGCAGGTTGAGCAATATGGCCATGATCGCCGACGAACTGATGCCGGAGTGGAAAATAGTCTCAAACCAGCTCGGGAAGTATTGGTAGAAGCTGGGCGCCGCAATGGGGATCATGCCGAAACCGATCGATGTGGCCACGATGATCAGGTTCATATTGTTTCGGTAGTCCACTTGAGCCAGAGTGCGGATGCCACTGGCCGCGACGGTGCCGAACAGCACCAGTCCTGCGCCGCCGAGAACGGGAGTCGGTACCGCCGCCACCAGTCGCCCCATCACTGGCAGCAGCCCTAGAGTTACCAGAATCAGGCCGCCAGTGGCCACTACATAGCGGCTCTTCACTCCGGTCACAGCCACCAGGCCAACGTTCTGCGCAAAGGCACTCTGAGTGAAGGAGCCAAACAGTGGCGCTAGAGCGCTGGAAATCATGTCTGCACGCAAGCCATTACCAAGGCGTTTTGAGTCGACTTTGGTGTCGATGATCTCTCCGACGGCAAGAATGTCTGCGGAGGTCTCAACCATGGTGACGATAATCACGATCAGCATCGACAAGATGGCGGCGAGCTGAAACTGAGGAACGCCGAAGTGCAGAATCGCGGGCAGTGCGACCAACGGCCCCTCTAGTGTTTTGGAGAAGTCGGCCATGCCAAAGCCCACCGCGGCCAGCGTGCCGATCACAATCGCCAAGAGAATCGACAGGCGAGAGATGCTGGCGCTCCCCAGCTTGCTGAGTAGCAACACGGTAACCAAGGTTAATGCCGCCAGACCTATATTGGCTGTGCTGCCAAAGTCAGCTGCCTGACTGTTGCCGCCCATCGCCCAACGGGCCGTGACAGGCATCAGGGTTAGCCCGATGGTCGTTATCACGACGCCCGTCACCAGCGGCGGAAAGAACTTGATAATGCGTGAAAACAGCGGCGTGATCAGCAATCCGATCAACGACGACACGATCACCGCCCCAAATACAACGGACAACCCACCAGTGCCATCACTGCCAATGATAGCAACCATAGTGGCCACCCCCGCGAAGGACACCCCCTGAACCAAAGGGAGGCGACAGCCAAAGAAAGGAATGCCCAATGTCTGTAACAAAGTGGCCAAACCGCCAGCGAACAGCGATGCGGCGATCAACAGCCCAACCTCGGCAGAAGAAAGGCCAGCGGCCTGACCAATGATTAAGGGGACGGCCACTATACCGCCATACATTGTCAGAACATGTTGAAGGCCGTAGGCCAAGTTGGCGCCAATACCGAGGTTTTCGTCCTCTGGACGAGTTGAAGCGGAAGAAGTCATGGTGAGTAGCTCGCTTTTGTTATTTTAGATGCGTCTAACAGCACGTTCTCAGTCGCATTGGATGAGTTTTTTGGGCGCAGTTACGGTTCAGTCGTTGCACTCGATGGTGAGTTCAACAACCTGAACAGATCACTCGCCGCTGACCAATTGGCGGGCCAACTGGTTGTGGCGTTCCAGCACTCGGGGCAAATCTACGGTAGTGAGGTGGCCATCTTTGACCACTACACGGCCGTTGATCACGCTGGTGTGGACGTGGGTGGGCGTGCAAAACACAAGCGCTGCCAGCGGATCGTGATGGGCACCGGCATAGGTCACATGGCCTAGATCGAACGCCACGAAGTCCGCAACCATGCCGGGGGCCAGAGCACCAATATCCGTACGGTTGAGCACCTTGGCTCCGCCTAGCGTTGCAATTTCCAGCGCCTCGCGAGCGGACATCGCGTCGGGGCCAAAACCGACACGCTGTAACAGCAGCGCCTGCCGTACTTCCCCGATCATGCTGGCACCATCGTTGGAGGCAGAACCGTCGACACCCAGACCCACCGGAACACCGCGGTCACGCATCGTGCGGATCGGCGCAATCCCTGAACCCAAGCGCATGTTTGAGCACGGGCAGTGGGATACTCCGGTGCCGGTACGCGCGAACAGCTCAATGCCGTATTGATCAAGTTGCACACAATGGGCATGCCACACATCAGGTCCGACCCAGCCCAAGTCTTCGACGTATTCGGCGGGCGTCATGCCGAATACGTCGCGGCTATAGGCGATGTCGTTGATGTTCTCCGCAAGATGCGTGTGCAACGACACGCCGTATTGGCGCGCAAGCGCGGCGGCATCACGCATGAGGTCGCGGCTGACCGAAAACGGTGAGCATGGCGCCACGACCATGCGCAGCATTGAGCCGTGGCCCGCGTCATGGTGGTCCTCGATCAAGCGCTGGGACTCTTTGAGGATGTAGCTCTCTTTCTCGACCACTGAGTCGGGCGGAAGACCTCCCTGGCTACGACCTACGCTCATGCTTCCGCGCGCGGCATGAAAGCGCATACCAATTTCTTCAGCGGCATGGATGCTGTCATCAAGCTTGCAGCCGTTGGGGTAAATGTAGAGGTGGTCGCTGGAGGTTGTGCAGCCAGAAAGTATCAACTCCGCCATGGCCGTTTGAGTCGATACCGAGATCATTTCGGGCGTCAGCCGCGACCAAATTGGATACAAATTGGTCAACCAATTGAACAACTCACCATCCTGAGCCGCCGGCACTACGCGAGTGAGGCTCTGGTACATGTGGTGATGGGTGTTGACCAGACCTGGGATGACCACTTTCCCAGTCATGTCCAAAATTACATCAGCGTGCTGGGGCAGCGTTTCGGTAGGGCCGACCTGTTTGATCAGGTTGTCCTCGATGTACAGGCCGCCGCGCCTGATTTCCCGCCGCTCCCCATCCATTGTCACCAAAAGCTCGGCGTTTTTGACCAGCAAAGTAGTGGGCATAGGTATTCCTCTTCCATGTGGACGCTGGCGTCCGGGTTCAACTTAATTCGGTTACGGGTACCGGTTTTCGGCTTGAATGAAGCCTTTACAACTCAGCACTGCGTGAATGAAATTTGTTGATAGCCGGCTCAGCCAATCCAGCCTCATCAAAGGGTTCGAGGATGTTTCAGGTGGTGTTGAAGCGAACGCAATGAAGACCGATGCGGCCTTCATGCGAGAGCTCAGACAAACATCGAATCGAACGTTGAACGCCATTCGTAGGCGACGCACGATGGGGTCGAACAGTTGTAGATGTTGCATGGCGTGTGACCGTAGCAATACTCATCGGCGATTACCGGCGTTGTAGGCTCGGGGCAATGTAACCAAAACAAACCATTATTGTATACACCTAAAACGCATGCCTGATTGGCAAGGTCGAGAGTCATTACCCATTAGGCTGGATATGATCAAATCCCCTGACGATTAAGGAGAATGGGGGATTATCGGCTGAAACGTAGCAGCCAGAGGGGCTCGTGACTCGTCATCTGCTACCCCTCAACTCATCCCATTTGCTTGCGCAAAGCCTTCGCGGACAAGACTGTGAATGCGCTAACAAACAGCTATGTATGGCGCTTATCCCACCTTGAATGGCAAGCCTAACTTCGCAAAGCCAAGGGGCTTATAACGTATGGGTTGTAGGACGGGGATGATTATTCCCGAACCCAAATTGATCCGCAGAGCCACTTTACCTATATTTGAATCTACAGACTAAATATAAGGCGAGGATGATGACATTGGCTCTACAGGCACAAACCTTCACCAAAGATCAGTGCGTGGCCGGTCTTCGAGTGGCTGTGGGCATCCTCGAAAAATGGCATGCGTCGAGCGAACAGGCCTGCCGCATTCTGCGTATCTCTCGCAGCACCTATAGCCGAGCCAAGCAGCGTGACACTGATTGGTCTGTGGGGCTGGACTCGGATCAGATGCAACGGATCAGTTTTGTACTGAACATCCACGCAGCACTTCGCCTTATTTTCGATAACCCTCAGAACGTCTACGGATTCCCGACCATGGCGAACGACAACGATTTCTTCAATGGACGCACTCCACTGGAAGTCATGTCGCAGGGAGACATGATTTCTCTGTACGAAACCTTTCGCCGGATTGATGTGTTACGTGGCGCTCAATGGTGATCTTGAGTCAGTTAGCCGATCTGCCCGGCGAGCAGTTACAAGCCTATCGATTGGTTAACTCAAAATTTCCGCCAATTGCTCTGTTTGATGATGTTGCCGATGCAGAAGAATTTGAAGCTCTTTATCAGATTCAGGCGTTGACCAATCCCAGACTGCAAAATGAAGTCGGTCGTCTTGAGTTGATACCGCGAACAGAGATTCCGTTTGGTATCCCTGGCTGTTCCTATGCCACCGCCCCGTTCACTCATGTCAACCCTGAAGGCTCGCGTTTCAGTGATGGCAGTTTCGGCGTGTTATACCTAGCCGCCACAATGGAGGCGGCACTGGCGCAGGTACATCATCACCAAGATAAGTATTGGTCAAAAATCCATGGGCTCAACTACGAGCGCTTTGTTTTCCGCGGGCTGTCCTGCTCTTTCTTTGATGGAACGATGAAGGATGCAACTTCAATTTCCATGAGCGATTCAATCTACGCCCCCGACGATTACACGCACTCTCACTCTCTGGGCAAAGCCGTAAAAAAAGCTGGATGCACAGGGCTCCGCTACAACTCTGTGCGCTTGCAAGGCAGCTACTGTTGGGCGCTCATGACCCCAAAACCGATCTCGTCAATCACTCAATCAGCTCATTACGAGATGATCTGGAACGAACACATCACCAGCGTGAATAAAATTAGCGAGGCCTGAGCGGTTTAGAAAGCACGGAATCAACGGCCAGTATCAAAGTTACTCATGCTTGAGCCCAAGTTGCAGAAGTACTCAGAGCGCTAGATTGCAGTTGCACAGACGAAGGCCTTGTTTTCAGCAGAGGCTTGCGAAGTAAGATTTCACACGACGGAATACAAAAACGTTTTCACACGCATCAACATCCGAGAAGTTTGGACAATTCGACTTTTTCAACACAATCGGCCGATAGTTACCGGTCGTAAAAGCTTCAGTTAACTGGCCGATAATAGACATCCATATCACACTCTCTTACCCCATATACCTCATATAGTTCTGAGCTGGCCGGATCACTCGGCACGCTACAACGCCGTGAGCCGCTTCGGCCGTATCTCGCAAGTAGCCACGAGAATTGCTGGTCAACTGTCAGGCGAAGGCAACTTCGCAGCCTTCCACGAGTTCGCGTGGCGCTTCGTGAACATTATCGCCCGAGCGTTAGTCGCTCTTGGACGGCGGCCTGACTACGAGCAGATTCTCAAGCATGTGATCAACATCGATGTATTGTTCGAAGAGTACGCTAAGAGTTACTTCACGGAACAAGCCCCCAAAGCTTGGCAAACTATTGTCGAGATCGAGGGGAAAATCGATCGTAAAAACCTCAGTTTCGCCATGAAGGATCGTCCCCTGCGCGTAATAGCTATCGACATGTACCTCACACAAACTCGGGTTTTTGACCCTGTTCGAGTGGATCTTAGTCGCTCACCCGTGTACTCAAGGTAATGGAGGGACCAAAGGTGAGCAGCGGAGCAAGTTCTTTCATCACGCTTGCAACATGTTCATTCCCCGCATGTTCGTCAACCGCTTGCTGGTTTGCCCAACCGTCCAGGATGTAAAAGATATTAGGGTGCGCTGCGTTTTGATGAAGGTCGTAGTACAAGCATCCAGGCTCGGCCTTGGCGGGTTCTACAAATTGCAGTATGAGAGCCTTCACCTTTTCACGGTCACCGCTCTCACAGCGCAGTTCACAGACGATGTGCCGCTCCTCTGCTTTGGTGCTTTGCATGGTTTTTCTCCAGGCTTGGTGTGCAGGCAAGCCTTGCTGCTCCTGTTGGTCAGGTCAGGCATTACCGGCGTAGACGCGGGTCATTCCGCCATCGACGACAAGATCGATACCCCGCACATAGCTGCTGCTATCGGAGACCAGGTAGATGAGGGCGTTGGCGATGTCTTCGGCCGTTCCAACGCGGCCAGCTGGAATTCCCGTTGAGACTTTCTCCACGTAGGCGTTGATGGCGTCGGTACTCATCTGCTGTTCATTGCTGTAACCCTCAGTAGGGACCACACCGGGGCTGATGGTATTGACGCGAATATTTCGTGCTTTGAGGTCCGTGGTCCAGCTTCTTGCCAGAGAACGAACGGCAGCTTTGGTCGCGGCATAGACGGCGAAACCTGGCAGTCCCATGTCGGCCGTGATCGACGCGTTCAGTACCACCGAGGCGCCCTCCTTGAGTATCGGCAGCATGCTCTGAATGGTCAGAACCACGCCCTTGATGTTGATGCTAAGTTCGCTGTCGATCTGATCTTCGGTCAGGTCCTCCAGTGGCGTGGCATGACCGCCGCCCGCGTTGGCGAACACAATATTCAAGTGCTCGTGCGCTTCCTGGATAGTGCTGGCAACGCGCTGCATGTCCGATTTGTTTGCGGCGTCGGCTTGGATGCCGAAAGCGTTTTCCCCAAGTTTTGCGACCGCTTCGTCAAGCACGCCCTGGCGACGGCCCGTGATATAAACGACAGCGCCATGTTCGAGCAGCCGCTTTGCCGCGCCAAAACCGAGGCCTGTCGTTCCGCCTGTGACGAGTGCAATACGTCCTTCGAGTGTCCGTTGGGTCATCAGTAATTCCTCTGGATTCAACCGCGGCAGGGCAATAACGCAAATCTTTACCCTGCCTCGTTGAGTGCTTAGCGGTTGACCGTTTTCATCATCTCGGCGTTGTAGCGCTCACCTTGCACCGGCACTGTTGCCAACACCTCGTTGAGTTCGCCTAAGTCCGCTGCGGTCAGTTCGACAAACGCGCCACCAATGTTTTCCTCTAGGCGGTGGAGCTTGGTGGTACCGGGAATTGGGGCGATCCAAGGCTTCTGGGCAAGCAACCACGCAAGTGCAATCTGAGCTGGCGTTGCGTCTTTGCGTTGGGCGATCTCGCCGATCAGCTTGACCAGATTGTGGTTGGCTTCTCGGGCGCCATCTGCGAAGCGCGGCAACTTGCTACGAACGTCACCTTCACCGAAGGTAGTCGCGGCGTCGATTTTTCCGGTCAGAAAACCCTTGCCCAAAGGGCTAAAGGGGATGAGACCAATGCCGAGTTCTTCCAGCAACGGCAAGATATTCGCCTCTGGATCACGAGTGAACATCGAGTACTCGCTCTGAAGCGCCGAGACTGGCTGTACCGCGTGGGCCCGTCGAATCGCGTCAGCACCGGCTTCGGACATACCGAAATACTTGACCTTGCCTTCCTTGATTAGGTCGGCAACCGCTCCCGCTACGTCTTCCAGCGGCACATTAGGGTCGACGCGGTGTTGATAAAACAGGTCGATACAGTCGGTGCGTAAACGCTTGAGTGACTGCTCGGCTACCAGGCGAATGCGCTCAGGTCTGCTGTCGAGACCCGCTGTAGCGTTACCATCTTTGAAGCCAAATTTAGTGGCAATGATAATTTTTTCACGGAACGGCTCGACCGCTTCCCCGACCATTTCCTCGTTGACCTGGCCGTAAGCCTCCGCGGTATCGAAGAGGGTGACCCCTTTTTCGTAAGCCGCACGGATAAGTTTGATAGCGTCTGCTTTGTCGGTAGCCGGACCGTAGCCGAAGGTCAGGCCCATGCAGCCCAAGCCGATGGCCGAGACTTCAAGACCGCTGCTGCCAATTTTGCGATGTTGCATGGTTGATCTCCTCCTAGGATTGGGATGCAGCCACTTTAGAAATTACGAGGTCATGCAGGAAGTGTCATACTGAAATTACCGACATGAGGAATATTCATGGCAATGCAAGATTTCAACGGGTTGGCGGTTTTCATCGCCGTTGCCCGCGAAAGAAGCTTTACCCGCGCGGCTGCATTTTTCGGAGTGTCGCAGTCAGCGGTAAGCCATAGCATTCGTGGCCTCGAGGAGAAACTGGGTGTCCGCCTGCTAACGCGTACCACGCGGGGTGCATCACCAACGGAGGCCGGAGAAAAATTGCTGAGGAATCTCACTCCTTACTACGAAGGGATCGAAGCAGAGATCGCGGCGATTGGCGCTTTGCGGGAAAAGCCCGCCGGGACCATCCGCATCACTTCGCATGACCACGCTGCTAATACGATCCTTTGGCCTAAGCTTTCAAAGCTATTGCCGGACTATCCCGATCTCACGCTTGAAATCAACGTGGGCTACGGGTTGATTGACATTGTTGCGGAGCGATTTGACGCCGGGGTTCGTCTCGGCGATCAGGTAGCTAAAGACATGATCGCTGTCCGTATTTCACCTGACTTCAGAATGGCTGTTGTGGGTTCACCAACCTACTTCCTCCATAAGAATGCTCCTGTCATCCCTCAAGACTTGACGTCTCACAACTGCGCTAACCTACGCCTTCCTACCCATGGCGGTCTGTATGCGTGGGAATTTGAACAGGCCGGAAAGGCTCTGCATGTGCAAGTCCCGGGGCAGATGATTTTTAACACTTCAACACAGATGCTCAACGCAGCGCTGGAAGGGTACGGGCTTGCCTACGCGCCTGAAGATGTGGTGCAGGAGTATGTGGAAAGCGGCAGGCTGATAAAAGTTTTGGAGGACTGGTATCCGGTAGTGCCGGGCTATCACTTGTACTACCCCAGCAGGCGGCAAGCGTTGCCCGCATTTGCATTGATTGTTGATGCGCTCCGATGCATCTGAGGTAAGTAAACGGCCTTTGTTAGCCATGGAGACGGCTGACAACCAGTCCTTCGGCACAACCTGTTCAGCACCACCAGTTGGCTAGTCGCCGCGTTGGGGCATGAAGCGAGCATTGGTCGCGCGTCAGTGCAGACCGGCTGCTTCTGGCCGATAGTGTTGAAAAAGTCGGTTCTTCCGGACGGCCCGCACTCTGACCGCTGAAAACGCTTTTTTTGCGCGCGGCTACGCGAAATCTGACCTTGGGATTCCACTGATCAAAGTAAAGATTTCAATCTCAAGCGCGTACTTTTTTGTCGTGGAAATTATGGCCGACTTTTTCAACACTATCGGCCGACCGCTGCCAGTGACGACTTTCAGCCATCGGCTGTGGATTCAACCAGTCATCGCCACCCAGTTAGCTGGTCACATCCCGTGCAAATGACTGGTCAAGCCGAATGCAAATGGGTGTTCAAGTCCATCGCTGGGGTAAATGAGCAGTTCAGTCATGAAACCGGGGAGGATGCGCCACCTGGAGAAAGTGACCATAAGATGAGGGACAACCTGAAAACCAACCAAATAGAAAATAACGACTAGGTTTGAAAAAATCCTACGTCGATAAAACCAGAACCTGTCAGATGCGGCTCAAATTGCTAAAAGCGCTAGAAATTTCGGCCGCTGCATATTGACATCACCAAAATTCGGCCCTACTAGTTCGATTCAGACGGCTGCATGTCAGTACGTTGATGAAAGCTCAAACTACTTAATAGAGTTCAGACCTCGCCAACTGACAGGCACAAAAAAGCCGGTCATCCTGAGGAATAACCGGCTGTTTTGGTGTGGCGTATGGTGGGTCGTGTGGGATTCGAACCTACGACCAATTGGTTAAAAGCCAACTGCTCTACCAACTGAGCTAACGACCCGCTTCGTTGTGGGACGTATAATACTGATTTTTAACGAGAATTCAACACCCGATTAAAAATAAATGCTAAATAATTCAAAAATAACGGGTTGGGTCAGTAATTCCGGCGGCTGCAAAGCCTTCAGCACGTAAACGACAGCTGTCGCACTTGCCACATGCACGGCCCTGATCGTCAGCCTGGTAGCAGGAGACTGTCAGTGAGTAGTCCACGCCCAGCTTTATGCCTGCTTGCACAATTTGAGCCTTGCTCAGGTTTTGCAGTGGCGCCTTGATTCGAAAGCCCTGCCCCTCTACCCCGGCCTTGGTCGCCAGATTGGCCATGACTTCAAAAGCCTCAACAAACTCAGGACGGCAATCCGGGTAACCCGAATAATCCACCGCATTGACACCAATGAAAATATCACGTGCTTGCAGCACCTCGGCCCAACCCAACGCAAGGGACAGGAAGACCGTATTACGCGCAGGCACGTAAGTGACCGGGATCCCTTCACTTGGTGCCTCTGGCACATCAATGGAGCTGTCGGTCAATGCCGAGCCACCTATCCCATCCAAGTTCAACCCGATTACCTTGTGCTCAATTGCACCCAGGTCACGCGCAACGCGCGCAGCGGCGTCAAGCTCAGCGCGATGACGCTGACCGTAGTCAAAGCTCATGGTGTAGCAGTTGTAGCCCTCAGCACGCGCCATTGCTACAACCGTGGCCGAGTCAAGGCCACCAGACAACAGAATTACGGCTCTTTTTTCAGTCGCAACAGATTGGTCAGTCATTTCAGCGCCCCGGCTCGTCATTCCATAGATATTTATGCAATTGCATCTGCAAACGCACTGGCAGGTTGTCCGCCACGATCCAGTCAGCCAAATCGCGAGCCGGCAAGTCATGGTGACTCGGCGAAAACAGCACTTCGCCAGCCCGCCGCTCTAGCCCATATTCAATCAACTTGGATACAGCCCAGTCGTAGTCATCCCGCGAACAGATCACAAATTTGACCTGATCATTGGGCGTCAACAAGGCAATATTTTCGTACAAGTTGCGGTGGGACTCTTTGGAGTCAGGGGTCTTAAGGTCGAGAACACGACTGACGCGCGGGTCGACCGCTGAAATATCCAACGCGCCGCTGGTTTCGATCGAAACCTCGTAGCCCGCATCACAAAGTTGCTTGAGCAGAGGGATTGCATTAGGTTGCGCCAGCGGCTCGCCCCCCGTTACACAGACGTAACGCGGACGAAAGCCAGCTACTTGCTCAAGAATGCTATCGAGGGAGCGCACGGTGCCGCCACTAAAGGCGTAAGCACTGTCGCAATATTGGCAGCGCAATGGGCAGCCTGTAAGGCGTACAAAAACGGTGGGCAGCCCAGCCGTTCGCGTTTCACCCTGCAAAGAGTAAAAAACTTCGGTAATTCTCAATGTGTCTTGCATATCCGCCACGGGCGTAACAGCTAAACAGGCTGTCCGCCTCCGTCAGGCACTCCAAAGAATCTGCGTGCGCAGGACTCAGAAGAGCGTATTTCATAAAAGGGCGTGAATTCTAACGAAAAAACCCGCGACTAGCGCGGGTTTCTCGATGAAAACGTGTAATGGCTTACATGCGCTGAAGATCGCGCTGAGCCAGTTGTGCAGCCGAAGTACCCGGGTACTGCGCGACCACTTGCTGCAGTATGCCTTTGACCTTGTCTGTATGACCAAGGCGGCGCTCAACATCTGCCAATTTGTAAAGAGAGTCAGGGACCTTAGCGTGCTTTGGATACAGCTGGCTAACTTTGGCAAACGCTTGACCCGCAGCTTGCAAATCGCCTTTGGCCAGATTCACCTCACCCAACCAATACTGGGCATTACCCGCATACTGGCTGTTTGGGTATTTGCGCAGAAAGGCAGTAAACGCCTGACTCGCCTTGTCGAAGTCCTTAGCTTTAATCAGATCGAAAGCAGCATCGTAATAGAGCTTCTCTTTCGCCGGATCAGCAGGCTCCGAACTGACAGCAGCCTGAGTTGCAGGCGCTGTTGTATTACCGGCGGCACTAACGCCACCCGCATTGGAATTATCTGGAGCGGCAGCAGGAGCAATGCCAGCACCAATACGCCGATCAAGTTCCTGGTATCGCTCCAGGCTTTCTTGCTTCATGCGTGAAATATCGTTTTGCAGAACTTCAATCACGCCCTGCTGGCGCGCGATCTGTTCCTGCATTTGTTGCAACTGGTTGAACAGCTCGCCCTGTGCCGAGACAGGGGCCGAAACCCCTCCCCCGGCATAGGCGCCGCTCGCACCGTAACCCGTTGACGGATAACTCCCCCCGCTATTGTTATAGCCAGAGTTGTCATCGACCACAGGAACCGCAGCCCATACCGCTAGCGGCATGAGGCTGAGAGTCAGAATAGTTACAGCGCGGCGGCACGTTCGCATGACGAATTACTTACGCAGTTCGACGCGACGGTTTTGAGCCCACGACTGTTCGTCGTTGCCAGTAGCGATTGGACGCTCTTTACCGTAGGACACCAGCTCCAGCTGTGCTGGAGAAACACCTTGCAGTACCAGGTAGCGTTGAACGGCTTTCGCACGACGCTCGCCCAGTGCCATGTTGTACTCACGAGTACCACGGGCGTCAGTGTTACCTTCCAGAACAACGCGAGCGCCGTTAGCTTTCAGGTCTTTTGCGTGAACGTCCAGAGCGCGCATTGCTTCTGGTTTCAGGTCCGAAGAGTCATATTCGAAGTAGAAAACAGTGATAGCACGCAGAGCAGCTTCTTCGCTCAGGGAACCATCAACAGCGCCAGTGTTTGCGCCGTAACCAGCGTTTGGATCAACAGCAGCGCCTTCACCGGCATTGTCGCCGCCTTTAGACGAGCAACCTACAGCTACAGCCATGGCCAGTGCCAGCGCAGCGAATTTACCAAACTTCAGCATTTCCATCGTAAAACTCCTAATGAACCCCAAGTGTTAAGTGAAACGTACATCACCACGTCAGTTCAGGTAAGGGGACCAGGAAGGTTCTCTGACTTCGCCTTGAGCGGTAGGAAGAGGGAGCCTTACGCGTCCATTGATGGACACGAGCATCAAGACTCCCCGGCCCTGCTGGCGGGTGGCGTAGATTACCATGGTGCCGTTGGGCGCAACAGTAGCTGACTCATCAAGGTTGGTATCTGTGAGGATTTTCACGCTTCCGCGCTGCAAATCTTGCGCTGCAACCCGGAAATTAGTGAAACCATCCTGACGATGAATCATTACCAGGGTCTTTTCGTCAGCCGAAAGCTTCGGACTGGCGTTGTAGTTCCCGATAAATGTCACGCGTTCGGCGTTACCGCTGCCGACTGTGGTTTTGTAAATTTGCGGCTTACCGCCACGATCGGAGGTGAAGTAGATGGTAGAACCATCTTTACCCCAGAACGGTTCGGTATCAATGGCAGGGCTATTGGTCACGCGAGTCAACTGACGCGAAGCCAGATCCATCACGTAGATTTCAGCATTGCCATCTTTAGACAAAACAAACGCCAGCTTCGAACCATCAGGCGACCAGGCTGGTGCACCGTTCAGGCCTTCAAAGTTGGTGATTTGCTCACGGCGGCCGGTATCAATGTTCTGCATAAAGATACGCGGGCGTTTCTGCTCGAATGACACATAAGCAATGCGCTTGCCATCTGGAGCAAAGCGAGGCGACAGGATCGGCTCACGCGATTGCAACAGAGTGACGGCACGAGCGCCATCGTAATCCGAACGCTGCAAGGTATAACGGGTATTAGTCGCACTCGCTCGTTCTGCCGTCACATAAAGCAGACGGGTAGAAAACGCACCTTTAATACCGGTCAGTTTTTCAAACGACTGGTCAGAGATGTAGTGGGCCATGTCACGCAGCTGTTCAGCTGTACCCGACACGCTGCCGGTCAACACCGGCTGCTCAGTGGCAACGTTGAACAGGGCATATTGCACCTGTAAACGACCGCCAGCCGGAACAATATTGCCCACCATCACGTATTGCGCGCCCAAAGCTTTCCAGTCACGGAAAATGACTTCGCTGGCCTGAGCCGGCAAGCTGATCATGTTTTGCTTTGGAATTGGCGCGTAATAGCCTGAGTTGCGCAGGTCGTTACCAATAATTTCCGCCATGTCGTCAGGCAAGACATTACCGCCCTGCCAGCCGAATGGCACAACAGCAATAGGTGTCGCCCGGTCGCTACCACTGGTGACCAGAATGTTCTTTTCTTCTGCTACCGCCATCCCTGCCAAGCAGCAGACGACGACTAGCAGTCCTCGAAAAAAGTTAATCACAAGGCTAGATCCTCAGGTGTGAATGTCATCTTGAATGATCGATAAGGATTAAAGTCGCTGGGCTTCAAACCCTGCATCTCCGTTAAACGGCCAATGTTCTTGACCGCAGCCACAGCTGAGCTGTCAAAAGGCCCATCACCGCTGGACTTGGCAACCGTCACAGACGTTACCGTGCCATCCGGCAACATGCCGATTTGCAACACCACTGTCATATTCTTGCGTGCTGAAGGAGGACGAGCCCACCCTTCTGCTGCCCTGGCGCGAATCAGGTCATCAAAACTGCCGGCAACCTCATCACCCTGCTCATCCGCCAAAGCTTGCTGACGTTGCGGCGTGTCCGAAAGCAAATCCGCCAAGGCTTGAGCCTTTTTATCTTCGGTCGACTTACGCGCTGCTTCTACTGCCTTCTTTTTGGCAGCATCTGCAGCCGCTTTTTTCTTGGCATCCTCGGCTGTTTTCTTTTTCGCCTCGTCTGCTACGGCCTTTTTCTTGGCGTCTTCAGCTGCTTTCTTTTTCGCATCTTCGACAATCTTTTTCTTGGCTTCTTCCGCGGCCTTTTTCTTGGCCTCTTCTTCAGCCGCTTTTTTAGCCTCTTCCTCAGATTTTTTCTTGGCTATATCAGCCAGTTTTTTCTCTTCGGCTTTTTTAGCTTCTGTGGCCTTTTTGGCATCGTCGGCTTTCTTGGCTTCATCAGCCTTCTTCGCCTCATCTGCTTTTTTGGCTTCGCTCGCTTTGGCTTCGTCGGCCTTCTTGGCCTCAGCTGCTTTTTCAGCAGCCTCTTCTTTCTTTTGTTCTGCAGCTTTTACAGCTTCCTGCTCAACCTTCTTTTGTTCCATCTGTTCGACTTCGGTCTGGCGTGCAGCAGATTTTTTTGCCTCACCTGCAATCTTCTGATTGGTCTGGGTAGTCGCCTGACTTTTTGACTTCAGCTGATACAAAGTAGCCTGAACAATGGGCTTGGATGGCGGCAGTTCAGGCGTCATGGCAAAGCTGGCGAACAGCATGCCAAAAATAAGCACGTGCAGCCCTACCGCCCAAACTGTAGGCCAAAAATAATTTTCAGAGGCGGACGGCTCCCGCTGTTCGCGCATCAGGGAGCCTCGGTAATCAAGCCAACGTTACCGACCCCGGCTTTTTGCAGGCCGCCCATAGCACCCATGACAGCACCATAGTCCACCGTCTTGTCGCCACGAATAAAGACCTGAGTATGCTTGCCGCCTTCATTGCCAGCGCGAATGATTTTAGTCACGGCATCAGTCATTTGAGGCAAGGTCATGGCCTTGTCCATCTGTTTTTCAGTGTCGACTTCGCTGCCAAGATTCCAAAAGTAGGTCTTGTCAGCTTTGATCGAAATAGTCAGAACCTGAGTGTTGTTGTCTTGCGGCAACGCCTCGCTGGAGACCTTGGGCAAATCAACCTTCACACCCTGATTGAGCATCGGCGCGGTCACCATGAAGATGACCAGCAGTACCAACATCACGTCGATGTAAGGCACTACGTTCATCTCGGCAACCGGCTTGCGCTTTTTGCGAGCTCGAGCGATTAAAGCCATTGGAAATTACCTGCTTATTCTTCGCTGGTGTGCACTTTACGGTGCAGGATCGCCTGGAACTCGTCGGCGAAGGTGTAGTAGCGGCTGACCAGTGTTTCGCCACGTGCAGCAAAACGGTTGTAAGCGATAACCGCTGGAATTGCAGCGAACAAACCGATCGCCGTGGCAATCAACGCTTCAGCAATACCAGGCGCTACGGTTGCCAATGTGGCTTGCTGAGCCGTCGCCAAACCACGGAAGGAGTTCATGATCCCCCATACCGTACCGAACAGCCCGATATACGGGCTCACAGAGCCCACTGTCGCCAGAAACGGCAAGCTCTGCTCAAGCTTTTCTTCTTCGCGAGAAATGGCGACACGCATCGCACGAGCAACACCTTCCATCACAGCTTCCGGGTCAACACCCGGCTGCTGACGCAAACGCGAAAACTCTTTGAAGCCCGCACGGAAAATTTGTTCTACGCCGGAGTCTGGATCAGGATTACTGCCCGCCTGACGATACAACTTTGACAAGTCGATACCTGACCAGAAACGCTCTTCAAAGCTTTCTAGGGCACGTCGACCAGCGCGCAGCATAGTGCTGCGCTGAAAAATCATGACCCACGAGGTAACCGATGCGGCCAGCAGGATCAACATTACCAACTGCACAACAATGCTGGCATTGCTGACCAAGCTCCACATGGAGGAATGGTCGACGACGTTAGCTTCCACGCTTTATCTCCTGCTCTAAATGTTTACCCGCGCCGCTTACGTCGGCAAAGGCCGCACGTAAAGCTTGGGGAATGGCCCGGGGTTTAAAACTATCAGCGCGCACACAGGCCACCAAAAACTGCCCTTCACAGAGCAGCGTTTCATCTGTTGCCCGCCAAACCTGCTGCTTAAAACGCAAGCTGGCGCGGTTGAGTTCAATAACTTCAGCGCTTACCAGCAGTTCGTCGTCCAGTCGCGCCGGTGCGTGGTAACGCGCCTCGCTGGAATGCACGACAAATAACAGGTTCTCACCCACCAGCTCGGATTGGGCAAAGCCCAGTTCCCGCAGCCTTTCGGTTCGAGCCCGCTCCATAAATTTAAGATAATTTACGTAATACACGACGCCACCCGCATCGGTGTCCTCGTAATAAACGCGACAGCGATGTGCGAACGGCTCAAGCCTGTTTTGCGCGCGCATACTCTAGTGCTTACTCCTCAGGTTGCCAATCCGCCAGACCACTGTTTTTTACGCTTCTTAGACTTTAAGACCCAAGTTTTTCAACGCCAGCCCTTGTGACACCAAAAAGCCTAAAAAAATCGACTGTGAATGGCTTAATTAATCGTCCACCGCATTCAAAAATTCGTCTACCGCAGGCATATCACCCAAGCGCGAAGGAATATTCAAGCCAAAGTGCAAGTACGCATGGCGCGTGACCACACGACCTCGCGGCGTACGCATGATGTAACCCTGCTGAATCAGGTAGGGTTCAAGCACATCTTCAATCGTATGACGCTCTTCGCTGATGGCCGCAGCAAGGCTATCGACACCTACCGGCCCACCGTCAAACTTCTCGATCATAGTCAGCAGCAGGCGTCGATCCTGATGATCAAAACCATGCTCATCGACATCCAGCAGGTTCAACGCTAAATCAGCCACCGACTTGGTGATATGGCCTTGAGCCCGCACTTGTGCGAAGTCTCGAACACGACGCAGTAGTCGATTAGCAATTCGCGGCGTACCCCGAGCCCTGCGAGCAATTTCGTAAGCCCCCTCAGGATCAAGTGGCAAGCCAAAAATACCGGCCGAGCGACTGACAATCGTCGCCAAGTCATCTGTGCTGTAAAACTCCAGACGCTGAACAATCCCGAAGCGGTCACGCAAAGGGTTAGTCAGCATGCCGGCGCGCGTCGTCGCCCCTACCAAGGTAAACGGTGGCAAGTCGAGCTTGATTGAACGCGCCGCTGGCCCCTCACCGATCATGATGTCGAGCTGAAAGTCTTCCATTGCCGGGTACAGCACTTCCTCAACAATGGGTGACAACCGATGAATCTCATCAATAAACAGCACATCGTGCGGTTCAAGGTTAGTCAGTAAAGCAGCCAAATCACCCGGCCGCTCTAAAACAGGGCCCGAAGTGCTTTTGATAGACACGCCCATTTCCTGGGCAATGATGTTGGCTAGCGTGGTTTTACCCAAGCCAGGCGGGCCAAAAATCAAAGTGTGATCCAGTGATTCCGAGCGCCCGCGAGCCGCTTGAATGAATAGCTCCATTTGCTCACGCACGGCTGGCTGGCCAATATAATCAGCCAGATTCAAAGGCCGGATGGCGCGATCCTGAACTTCTTCTCGATCTCGCCCACTTGAAGCGGTTATCAAACGATCAGCTTCAATCACTTAAATCATTCCCTTAAGCGCACGACGAATCATATCTTCACTGCTCAACGTTTTATCCTTGATCGCCGAAACAGCCTTGCTCGCCTCTTGGGGTTTGTAACCCAGAGAAATCAAGGCACTAACAGCATCACTTTCAGCACTGGCAACCTGAACCGGCGCATCGGGCTGATTAGGCACCAATGCAAACATGCTCGGCACTTGCTCCCATGCCTTGAAACGATCCTTCAACTCAACCAACAGGCGTTCGGCAGTCTTCTTGCCAACCCCCGGCACCTTGGTCAGCGCTGACGTGTCTTGAGCTTGCACGCAACGCACCAACTCATCGACTTCGAGGCTGGACATCAGCGCCAGTGCCAACTTGGGGCCTACACCATTGAGGCGAATCAGCTCCCGAAAGAAGTCACGCTCTCGCTTACCAATGAAACCATAGAGCAACTGGGCGTCTTCGCGAACCACCAGATGCGTATGAAGGGTCAACGGCTCGCCCAGTGAAGGCAGTCGATAGAGCGTAGTCATGGGCACTTCCAGCTCATAACCCAAGCCGTTCACATCAAGAATCAGGTGCGGCGGCTGTTTTTCAGCCAGAGTGCCGCGCAAGCGTCCAATCACGTTTCAGATCCTTTCTCTGGCCAGATCAATGGCTGACAAGTAGAACGACAGCGCCGCATCATTGCAGATGCGGCACAGCCAGCAAGTTTAATTGTGTTAAAAAATTGCATCAGAGCCGCAAGCGTCCGCCGCGACTGCGTGCCGCGCCCAAACCATGCGGCAAGAGGCTTGATCGAGTGTGGGCATGACACAAGGCAATAGCCAGCGCATCCGAGGCATCGATTTGCGGCTTGCTGGTCAGCTTGAGCAGGTGCATGACCATCATCATCACTTGCTCTTTGTTAGCGCCCCCAGTGCCTGCGACGGCTTGCTTGACCTGAGTTGCAGAATATTCGGCAATTTCAAGGCTTTCTTCTGCACCCGCCACAATCGCAGCACCTCGCGCCTGCCCCAGCTTTAAGGCCGAGTCGGCATTGCGCGCCATAAAGACCTTTTCGATGCCCATCGTGACAGGCCCGTAGGTTTGAATAACCTCTCGCACGCCGCGATACACGATCTGCAAACGCTCGTGCAATTCGCCGCTACCTGTACGAATACACCCCGAAGCAACGTAAACACAGCCCCGACCAGTATCTTGCACTACGCCATAGCCTGTGATTCGTGAGCCTGGGTCAATACCTAAAATAAGTGTCATAACGCCCGCAGCTTATAAAGTGACGCCCACCGGCACATACCCGGACAGCTTAAAGGCAGAAGCCGGAGGTGCACAGCGTCGTGATCATCACAACGTTGCACCTCCGGCCTCAAAAATTACAGCAGGATCTCAGGCGAGTTGTTCCAGCACCGCATCAGGGATTTCAGCGTTGGAATACACGTTTTGCACGTCATCCAGATCTTCAAGCATGTCGATCAGCTTGAGCACCTTCTCTGCGCCCTCCAGATCCAGCTCGGCACTGGTCGTGGGCAACATCACAATTTCGGCGTCTGCTGGCTTGAACCCAGCAGCTTCCAGTGCATTACGAACCGCATAAAAACTGGAAAAAGAGGTGAACACATCGATGGAGCCATCTTCATTGGTAACCACATCGTCAGCATCAGCCTCCATTGCAGCTTCCATCAAGGCGTCTTCATCAACACCCGCAGCATAGGAAATCTGCCCTTTGCGCTCAAACAGATAGGCCACGGAGCCATCAGTGCCAAGGTTGCCACCACACTTGCTGAACGCATGACGTACCGCTGCGGCGGTGCGATTACGGTTATCGGTCATACACTCAACCATCACCGCCACGCCACCCGGGCCATAGCCTTCGTAGCTCAGCTCGACCATATCGTCGGTATCTGCGGCGCCAGCGCCGCGAGCAACCGCACGATCAATGATGTCGCGGCTCATATTGGCGCCAAGGGCCTTGTCCAGCGCCAAACGCAAACGTGGGTTAGACGTAGGATCTGCACCACCCTGACGAGCAGCGACCGTCAGTTCACGAATCCACTTGGTGAAGATTTTGCCCTTTTTGGCATCCTGACGCTCTTTGCGGTGCTTGATGTTCGCCCACTTAGAATGACCTGCCATAACGCACTCCGAATCCTTTTATAAAACTGTGCTTGCCCTGACCCACAGTCAAGGCAAGCAGTAAAAATGCTCACCTCAATGACAAAGGCGCATCCGAAGATGCGCCTTTGAAGGTCAGGCTTACTCTGCCTTAGGCTGTTCGCGCAAGCGAATATGCAACTCGCGCAATGCCTTGGCATCGACCAGACCAGGCGCCTGGGTCATTACACACGCAGCGCTCTGGGTTTTCGGGAAGGCAATCACTTCGCGAATCGACTGAGCGCCTGTCATCAACATCACCAGACGGTCCAGGCCAAACGCCAAACCACCGTGCGGCGGAGCACCGTACTTCAAAGCGTCCAACAGGAAGCCGAATTTCTCTTCCTGCTCTGCTTCACTAATACCCAACAGACGGAAGACCGCTTGCTGCATTTCTTTACGATGGATACGGATCGAACCGCCGCCCAACTCAGTGCCGTTGAGCACCATGTCATAAGCGCGGGACAGAGCTGTTGCCGGGTTAGCTTCCAACTCTTCTGGCGAGCATTTTGGTGCTGTGAACGGGTGGTGCAATGCGCTGAAGCTACCGTCTTCGTTCTCTTCGAACATCGGGAAGTCAACAACCCACATCGGCGCCCACTCGCAGGTCAGCAGGTTAAGGTCGTTACCCACCTTGATCCGCAGTGCGCCCAAGGCTTCGCTAACGATCTTGGCCTTGTCTGCGCCGAAGAACACGATGTCACCATCAACCGCGCCTACGCGATCAAGAATGACATTAAGGTTAGCCTCAGGGATGTTTTTGACGATCGGCGACTGCAGACCTTCAACACCTTTAGCGCGCTCATTGACCTTAATGTAGGCCAAGCCTTTGGCGCCGTAGATACTGACGAACTTGGTGTAATCGTCGATCTGCTTGCGCGGCATGCTACCGGCGCCCGGAACGCGCAGCGCGGCGATGCGGCATTTAGGGTCATTGGCCGGGCCGCTGAACACCTTGAAATCCACATCTTTAAGCTGGTCAGCCACATCAACCAGTTCCAGCGGGTTACGCAGGTCTGGCTTGTCAGAGCCATAACGACGCATGGCCTCTTCAAAGGTCATGTGGGGGAATTCACCGAACTCAACACCCAGCACTTCCTTGAACAGGTTGCGGATCATGTTTTCGGTCAAACCCATGATGTCAGCTTCATTGAGGAAGCTGGTCTCGATGTCGATCTGAGTAAACTCAGGCTGACGGTCGGCACGCAGGTCTTCGTCACGGAAGCACTTGGCAATTTGGTAGTAACGGTCAAAACCGGCAACCATTAACAGTTGTTTGAACAACTGAGGCGATTGCGGCAAGGCAAAGAAGCTGCCTGCATGGGTACGGCTTGGCACCAGATAGTCACGCGCACCTTCTGGTGTCGCACGTGTAAGGATCGGTGTTTCAACGTCCAGGAAACCATTCTCGTCCAGGAAGCGGCGAATGCTGGTGGTCATGCGCGAACGCAGACGCAGCTTCTCGGCCATCTCTGGGCGACGCAGGTCAATGAAGCGATAACGCAGGCGCGTTTCTTCGCCGACATCAGAGTATTCGTTGAGCGGGAACGGCGGCGTTTCGGCTTCGTTCAGTACTTCCAGCTCATAACCCAGCACTTCGATTGCACCCGAAGCCATGTTGGCATTGCCAGCACCGGCCGGGCGCAGGCGCACTTTACCGGTCACTTTGACAACGTACTCACTGCGTACACGGTCAGCCGCCGCAAAGGTTTCTGCACGATCGGGATCGAATACAACTTGAGCCAGACCTTCACGGTCACGGATATCAAGGAAGATAACCCCGCCATGGTCTCGACGACGGTGTACCCAGCCGCATAGAGTGATTTCCTGGCCGTCCAGGGTCTCGTTCAATTGGCCGCAATAATGGCTGCGCATCATGGTAATGGTTTCACTTCTCGTAATTCGAAATTCGGTGGAGGCCTTGCGCACCTTCGGTGCTGGTCAACATTGCAAGAGCCCGCTCATATCCTGCCTGCTTTGGCTCAACCTCAGTCGGACTTGTCGCCGCCTGCCAAGTTCTTTTTCGAGCCAGTCTTGAAATCTGTTTCGTACCAGCCCGTACCGCTAAGGCGGAAGCCCGGCATAGACAGCATTTTCTTCAGCTCAGGCGCCTGACAGGCAGGACAATCAACCAGCGGTGAGTCACTGATCTTTTGAATGGCTTCCAACTGATGACCACAGGAAGCACATTGATAATCGTACATGGGCATGGGCGTGTCTCGGCAATCCGTTAGCGGCAACCCTTGAAGAGGGCCGCGCAGCAAAGCGCGAGATTATATCTGGTAAATCGAGCCTTTGCAGCCGCACGAGCCCAAAGGCACCATAAATATCGAAAGAATACAAGCCGCTGCACATAGCCCTGGCCACGCAACCACCTCAGCCAAAGCGGACTGTTTCTGGCGCAGCCCTGCGAGCATCGCGGGAGGTGTTCAATAGATGCATCACGCAGACCACCCGAATCAACCCACTGAAATTTTTTACCCCCCCATGACGCAAATGAACTTCTCTATCAACATAAGACAGCAGTGCATTTATCGAACAATCGTTAAGAACTGCTATATCTGACAATACATCCCAATAGACTTCTTCCAACCGCAAGCACGTCGCAAAGCCATTAAGCCGCACTGAACGTGACAGGGGTTGAGCCAACGCCATTCCAAATTCCAAAAGCACTGGATCAATTCGCGTCTTATGCAACAACCTGATACTCGACTCATCCACCCTAGTTATTCGCCCCATATTTAAAGCACTCCATTGCAGCTCTTTATAAGTTATTTAATCTTTATTAAAAGACACACCCCCATAAAACATTATGTAAACATTCATATCCAGCGGATCATCCCCTCAAACATGTAGGAGGTCTCCCGCCACAACACATGAAAACTAACGCCCCGAGTGCAACCTCACCTACATGACCTGCAGAACAGAGCCTTTGCTGATCAACTCACAGCTTCGCACCACTACCCAGAATAGCCAATATACTTACCCCCTCTATTGATACATCACACCTCCGACCGAGTTGAAAACGACCAGGTCAACTTGTGACAAAAAATTCCGCTTAAAAATTCTGCGCTAAAGAAAGACCTTTCGCTCAAGCAACACCGACCGAATGAAGCTACAAAACTCAAAAAACCACGTCCCGCACAACCTTCCTAACGCAACCACTACCAAACTAACTTAGGACCACACCCATAACAAACCACCAGCAATCCACTCAACATTTAATACCTATATAAAAGCGTTATTTAAAATTTTGCTAATTTTAAACTTAAAATATCAAGCGATCTTCTACCCCCTAAATCAGCTTATTTCACAAAAACCGCCTACCGACCTACCCGCAGTCAAACATAACTTATAACTGTCTAGAACAAGGTTTTACCCCCACGCGTGCAAAACCGCCCCCAGCCAAGGAAAAACGTAAAAAAGCCCTTTCATTACGCTTAATTTGAGAAGGCTCGAGCTTTGCTGTTAAATAGGCGGCGTGTCGCCTTCACCAAACCGATGGTGCCGGCGCATAGGCTGCTCATCGTACGTGTCCAGCGCCTCCTCTTTTTTTCAGAAGCGAACCGTGCGTAACCAGCTCTTCCTGCGATCTATCTTAATGTGAGCTCATTGAAATGTTAAAAATCGTCCACCTGCTAACGGGCGCAGCAGCTTTGCTGTTGTCCTTTATTCCCAGCCTGCAACCTGAAGCCGTACCTTACCTACAACACGCCGACGCTCTTTACCTGGCATTTCTTGGCCTGCTCAACCTGACGCTGGCTCCAGTCATTCCATTCTGGAACAAAGGTCCGCGTCACCAACTGCAAAATCTTGTCAGCGCGCTGCTGGTGCTGTCTGTTGTCCTGCAAACACTCACCCTGTTTGGCCTGCTGTTACCGATAGGCGATCAGCCTGCTGTCCTGCTCAGCTTGATCCCGGCCGTGATTGCTGTGGGCCTCCACTTGGCGGTGAGCTTTTACAAGTCATCTGCACCTTCCACATCGCAAAATTACGACATGACCAACCGCGACACGGGTACCGTGAAGTGGTTTAACACCTCCAAGGGGTTCGGCTTTATTTCCCGCGACTCCGGCGACGATATCTTCGTGCACTTTCGCGCCATTCGCGGCGAAGGTCATCGCGTACTCGTAGAGGGGCAGCGTGTTGAGTTTTCGGTCATGAATCGCGACAAGGGCTTGCAAGCTGAAGACGTAATCGCAGCGTTACCACGCCGCTGATTTCAGCTTAAAAAAAACCGCGACCCGCCAGGCTGGGGGTCGCGGTTTTTATTGCCCATCAAAAGAGCTTAGTAATGAGGTGGCGGCGCGTCTTCTTCGAACGACTCAAACTGCCCCACCATTTCCTCCTGACGCTTAAGCAAAGCAGCCATTTGCATCTGCAAGCGATCAACCACTTTCTGCTGCATCACCAAGACATCATTCAGTGCCTGAATGGTGTCATCTTGAAATGCCAAACGGCTTTCCAGATCCATCACACGCGATTCAAGTGTCATGCTTTAACCCTCCGCCAACGTGAAATCGTTACCCAGCACTGTTTTGAGCTTGCTGCGAACAACATTGACTTCATCTTGCCTATACGGCTTTGCCGGATGCTTGCCCCAGACAGGCCCCGGCCAAGCAGCATCTGTCTCATAGCGAACAATAACGTGCATGTGCAATTGACTGACCACATTGCCCAAGGTCGCCACATTCATTTTGTCCGCCTTGAACCCCTCTTTCAGCGTTTGCGCCAAGGCCGTGGTCTCGCGCCACATCTGCTGCTGATCGAGGTCATCCAACTGAAACAATTCGCTTATACCCTCGCGACGCGGGACCAAAATAAACCAAGGGTAATTTGAGTCGTTGGACAGCAACAGGCTGCACAAGGGGAACTCCCCTACCAGCCAAGTATCCTGTTGAAGGCGTGAATCCAAAACGAACACTGAATGCTCTCCTGCTAGCCGAGTAATTTACAGCCCACCCAGCGATTGATGACGCGCACCAACCGCCATGTGACATGGCATGCAGGATACCCTTGATTACGCCTCACATCACGCCAGCACCTGCATCCCCTCATCAGATGGCTGCCCGTTCGCGAAAACAACAGCTGACAAACACTTGCGCACCAAAACAGCACAGCAAGAGTGCTTTTAGTGCACTCAAGCGTCACCACCTACCCAAGCAGGTGTTAACCGGTAACGTTTTTGACCCCTTATGCACACACATAAGTTTAATAAGCACAAAAATCAATGAGTCAAGGACCGCCCGACCATCGCCTTACCCTCGCGCCATCAGGCCTGACGAAACCAAAATAGGCTCTGCGACATATTTTTCAACACACACACCGGTTTGTGCATGCTTGTTGCATATTCACTCGAACAGTTGGCAACGCTTTTGCCAGAACGCAAAAGCAAAACGATAAATAACAATAGCTGGATCGTAGGAATTTTGAGCCTTTAAGCGTAGGCAGGCTCTATTTAGCCATGCGTTCAGCACTTTAAAAAAGCGCTAGAAACATAGCCAACATGCCAATAAAACTACGTGCCAGCGACATGAAACATGCGTTTTGCGACATGGCTGTAAAGAAGCTGAAAGCTTATCAGAGCAAGTATCGCCAACATGGTCAGCGTGATATAAGTTTGCGCCGACACAAAAAGAAAGAGCCGCCCCAGATAATAAATTCAGGTGGGAGCGGCAGTACTCTTCCTAAAACCAAAGGAGCAAATCACGATGCGCGTGATGAAGTGGAGCATGATCGCCCTGGCTGTTTCAGCCGGCACTACGCAGTTCGCAATGGCTTCGTCTCAGGACGACGCTAAAGGTTTCATTGAAGACAGCACACTGACTTCCAAAACCCGCATGCTGTACATGAACCGTGACTACCGTAATGGCGCAGGCAACATCAGCAAGAACGGTCCTGTCGTAGGCGGCGCCCCTTATAAAAGTGGCTACCGTGAAGACTGGGGCCTGAGCGAACTGCTCAACTACGAGTCTGGCTTCACTCAAGGCACCGTAGGCGTGGGCGTTGATGCTTTCGCCATGGGCACTGTACGCCTGGACGGCGGCGCTGGTCGTCAGGGCAACGGTCTGTTCGCATCTCGCGGTAACGGCTCCCCGGAAGACACTCAGTCGAAATTAGGCGGTGCTGTTAAGTTCCGTATTTCTGACACCGTTCTGAAGTACGGCAACCAGTTCGTTGCCAGCCCGGTTTTCTCCACCGATGACAGCCGCCTGCTGCCTGAAGTGGCTACTGGTACGTTGATCTCCAGCAAGGAAATCGAAGGTCTGGAGCTGAATGCCGGCCGCTTCACTGCACTGAGCTCGCAAACTGGCATGGGTCGCGACAGCATCAATGGTCGTGATGATGATGGCGTCAAGCAACCCGGCCTGACCGCTGCAAACATCGTTGGCGCAACGTATCAATTCACCGACAACCTCGTGGGCGGCGTGGCAGCTTCGGATGTTGATGACTACTTCAAGAAGCAGTACGCCAACCTGAACTACACCCTGCCAATCGCAGAGTCCCAAGCCCTGAACTTCGACTTCAACGGCTACCGGACTTCCAGCCAAGGCAAGGAACTAGTCGGCAACGTTGACAACAAAATCTGGAGCTTGGCAGCGGCCTATAGCATCGGCTCTCACAAGTTCACCCTCGCTCACCAGCGCTCTACCGGTGACAGCGGTTACTACTACGGCGTAGATGGCGGCGGTTCTATTTTCCTCGCCAACTCCGTGCAGTACTCCGACTTCAACGGCAAAGACGAGCGTTCATGGCAGGGTCGCTACGACCTGAACATGGCTGGCTATGGCGTGCCTGGCCTGAGCTTCATGGCCCGCTACATCAAAGGCGACAACATCTCTGCCGGCGACAGCGAAGGCAAAGAGCACGAGTTCGACTTTGAAAGCAAATACGTGATGCAAGAAGGCCCGGCCAAAGACCTGTCCTTCCGCCTGCGTAGCGCGATTTATCGCGCCAGTAATTACGGTAGCGACACCAACGACGTTCGCGTCATTATTGAGTACCCACTGAACATCTTGTAATTGGTGCGTTAGAGCATCCGCTACAACGATTATGTTCTTTGAAAACCACGCCTGACTTCACAGGCGTGGTTTTTTATTGGCTCGATTTAATACTGCTACTTATATAGCAAGCTAACTAATCAAAAGACTTAGCGATCTATCAATCTAAATAAAATTAATTCTCATCTGCAACCCATGAAGCAGGTCTTAAAAACAAACTTAAGATGTACGGATTACAAAAACCATTAAAGGGGCACAAGCCCCTTTAATGGTGTATCGCTCGCAATAATGAATCGCGCTTTATTGCGCTACCGCTTCCTGAACCACGCGAATCACGCGCTGAGGAAAAGGAATATCAATGCCAGTCGCCTTCAAACGATCACGTGAGTGTTCGTTGAACATGAACAGCACATCCCAATAATCGGGTGTATTGACCCAAACTCGCAGTGACACTGTGATAGCGCTGTCACCCAAGGCCGTTACCACAACCACTGGCGCAGGCTCTTTCAGCACGCGAGGATCATCGGCCAATGCCAGCAGCACCTCACGAACCTTCTGCAAGTCAGCGTCATAGTCCACCCCAACATCGAACACAACCTTGCGCGTTGGCTGACGGTTGTAGTTCGTGATGATGCCGTTGGACAGATTACCGTTAGGCACAATGACCGTTTTGTTGTCTCCGGTACGCAATACGGTATGGAAAATCTGAATGCTGTCCACTGTACCGCTCACGCCCTGCGCTTCAATCCAGTCACCGATTTTGAAGGGACGAAACAGCAGAATCAGCACCCCACCGGCAAAGTTCGCCAGGCTGCCTTGTAAAGCCAGACCAATAGCCAAACCCGCAGCACCGATAGCAGCCACAAACGAGGTGGTCTGAATGCCAATCATTGAGGCGACGCTGACAATGAGCAGCACTTTGAGAATGATATTGACCAAGCTGCTGATAAAGCCTTGCAGCGCCAAATCAGCCTTTCTCAACGCCAGCAGCTTGCCCAGCTTGTCAGTCAAACGGTTGATCAACCACCAGCCAACGGCCAGCGTAATCAGAGCCAGCAGCACACGGCTACCGTACTCCATGATCATCGGAACCCAAGCCTGCGAGGCTTGAATCAAGTGATCAACTTCTGCATTCAAATCCATTTATCTCTCCTTGTACCGATACCCGGTGACGTCTTTTGTGCAGCAAAACGATTGAACTGGCCAAGCCGCTCAACCGTTTTTGCAGTGCCCGGGAAGCTCGGACGTCGATGATCGCCATAGGTTCCCCTATGGCCAATGATCAGTCGCGGAAGTTATTGAATTGCAATGGCATACCGAATTCTTTAGCACGCAAGGCAGCGATCGCCTCTTGCAGGTCATCACGCTTCTTGCCAGTGATACGCACCTGCTCGCCTTGAATGGCAGCCTGAACCTTAAGCTTGGCGTCCTTGACGTGAGCAACGATTTTCTTCGCCATCTCTTTATCAATGCCTTCTTTCATAACGGCCTCTTGCTTCATCAACTTGCCAGAAGCATAAGCATCTTTGACCTCAAGGCATTGCACGTCGATTTTGCGCTTAACCAGTGCCAGCTTGAGGATTTCGATCATCGCCTCAAGCTGGAAGTCAGCTTCAGCAGTCAAATTCACCGTCAGATCTTTCTCTTTGAACTCAAAAGAGCCCTTGCCCTTAAGGTCATAGCGACGATCCAGCTCCTTGACCGCATTTTCGACGGCGTTGGTGACTTCGTGCTTGTCCAGTTCGGATACCACGTCGAACGACGGCATGTAATTTTCTCCAAAATATAGAAGGCGCACTCAACACTGATGGAGCGCGCCTGACTTGACAGTTAAAATGCGCGGCCATTATAGCGGTTCTTCAACGTCAATCACTTGCGAGCACACATGCCACACTCGGCTTTGCCTCAAACCTCTGCGCCCCAAGCCTCAAGCTCCACGCCTTGGCACATTTTAGGCGCCGGAAGCCTTGGCACACTGTGGGCCACGCGACTGACACGCGCTGGGTTTCCAGTAAAGCTGATCATGCGTAATCAAGCACGTTTAGAAGCCTATCAAGCTGCGCAAGGCCTGACACTGGTCGAAGGCGAACACTCACAGCAATGGGCGATCAGCGCTGAACTGCCCCAAAGCAATGAGCCCATCCAGCGTTTGCTGGTGGCGTGCAAAGCCTATGATGCTCAAAGTGCAGTCGCTCAAATAGCATCACGGCTAAGCCCAAACGCCGAACTGATACTGCTCCAGAACGGGCTGGGCAGTCAGCAAGCCGTCGCCGCCCTTGTCCCTCATGCTCGTTGTATATTCGCCTCCAGCACCGAAGGGGCCTTTCGCGAGGGTGACTGGCGCGTGGTCTTTGCTGGTCACGGCCACACGTGGCTAGGCGACCCGCATCAGGGTGAACCGCCAACATGGCTTCAAGAACTTGAACGCAGCGGCATCGCCCACGAATGGAGCACTGAAATTGTCGGCCGTTTATGGCGAAAACTGGCGCTGAACTGCGCTATCAACCCTCTGACCGTTTTGCACAACTGCCGCAACGGTGGCTTGCAGGCACACGCCGATGAAGTAGACCTCTTGTGCATGGAACTGACAACACTACTCACTTGTTGCAACCAGCCTGCTGGCGCAGTGGATTTGGCGAGCGAGGTACATCGGGTTATCGCCGCCACAGCCAACAACTACTCCTCCATGCACCAAGACGTCGCTCAAGCGCGACGAACTGAAATCAGCTATTTGTCGGGTTATGCCTGCCAAGCCGCACTAAGCCGACAGCTCGCGGTGCCAAATCTGCAAGCATTGCACCAACGATTGACGGCTCACTTGCTGCAACGCCGATTGCCCTGCGACTAAAGCCCGCGCTACCCTGCGCCATTGTTCCTGCCAGATGCGGCCACTCATGTCCTTGCGCCAGCGCCTTGAAAACCTGCCGGTGGGCCAGAAGTTGCTGGCCGCCCTCCTCGCTCTGCTGGCTACCGTCTTGCTGGTGGCCAATCTAACGTTTATCAGTGTGGCTTACTGGATTTCCCACGAAAGCACTGCACCACAAGCCTTACAGACTCTTAGCCGCCTGGCATCCAACCCCGACCTCATCGTGAAGGCACTGGACTCCCCACAAAGCGCCAAGGCTCTACTCAAAGAAATGGGCAGCTACGCCCCGCTTAGGGCGGCGGCAATTTATGACAGCACTGGCAACTTGATTGCACAGCTACAACGTGGCGAAAAGCTCCCCCTGCCCCAGCACTTTCGACAAATCGAGGCCTGGCAACTGACGGAGCTGCGAAGCAATCACGTCACGCCGTTATCCAACGGCAACCAACCTCCCGGCCATCTGTTACTGGTGGCCAGCAGTGAACTGCCTATGGCGTTTTATACCGGCACATTCACCGCCAGCCTGGGAATTTTGATGTTCAGCGCTTTACTTTGGTTTGTGGTGGCTCGACAAATTAAACGGCTGATTACACAACCCATTCGCCAGCTGGAAGAGCTGTCACGCCAAGTCACGCGCGAAGAGAACTACGCGCTGCGCGCAGCTCCAGGCAACCATGACGAAATCGGCAGCTTGGCAGAGGCCTTCAATACCATGCTGTCGCGCATTGAAGTGCGCGATCAAGAACTCAAGCGCGCCCGAGATGAATCCCAAAGCGCTTATGCGCAAGCCCATTCACTTGCTGAAGAAACCCGCCACACCAATCGCAAGCTAGAGCTGGAAGTTCAAGTTCGCGGCAAAATTGAGAAAAAACTGACAGGGTTTCAGAACTACCTCAACAGCATCATCGACTCCATGCCTTCGGCTCTGATTGCGCTGGACGAGCAACTCTATGTCACGCAATGGAATCAAGAGGCCAGTATTCTTTCAGGGACACGCCTGGACGACGCCCTCAATCAGCCGATTGATCTTGCATTTGCCCCACTCAAACCCTTTGTGCCTCAGCTCAAAGACACCATTACCCATCATCAGGTCGCGAAAATTGATCGGGTCACGTGGGTGCATGACGAAGAGCCGCACCATTACGCACTGACGTTCTATCCGCTTACGGGCAGTGGCGGGCGTGGCGTAGTGATACGAATCGACGACATTACTCAGCGCCTGTCAATGGAAGACATGATGGTGCAATCAGAGAAAATGCTCTCCGTGGGCGGGCTGGCGGCTGGCATGGCGCATGAAATAAACAACCCTTTAGGCGCCATCCTGCATAACGTGCAGAACATTCGCCGTCGATTGTCGACTGAACTACCAAAAAACCTCGAACAAGCCGAACAATCAGGTATCGATTTAGACTCCGTAAACCAATACCTTCAAGCGCGTGAAATCCCGCAATTACTGGACGGCATCCAACAAGCAGGCGCGCGGGCAGCCAAAATCGTGACTCACATGCTCAGTTTTAGCCGGCGCAGCAATCGGCAAATGAGCGCGTGCGACTTGTCTGCACTCATAGATCAGGCCGTCGACATTGCCAGCAACGATTTTGATTTGGCCATTGGGTTTGATTTCAAAGGCCATGCCATTGTTCGCCAATTTGATCCCCAGCTTGGCCCGGTGCCCTGCATTCCCAATGAGCTTGAACAGGTGTTGTTAAACCTGCTGAAAAACGCCGCCCAAGCCATTCACCTGCGGGACGAAAACAGCGAGCCGGGGCGCATTGTGCTGCGCACCAAGCTCAATCCGCCCTGGGCTGAAATTCAGGTTGAGGACAACGGCATAGGGATGCCAGAGCACGTACGCAAGCGGATTTTCGAGCCTTTTTTCACCACCAAAGAGGTCGGTCAAGGCACAGGCCTTGGGCTGTCGGTGTCTTACTTCATCATCACCAATAACCATAAGGGGCAAATGGAAGTGCAATCCGCATTAGGCCAAGGCACCTGCTTTACCTTGCGCCTGCCCCTGACGGGCCATTTGATTCCTTCCCACGAAACAACCACGGTGGAGCTGTAACCATGGGTTTTCGCTTATCAAAGATTTACACCCGCACCGGTGACAAAGGCCAGACAGGCCTGGGCGATGGCCGGCGCGTACCCAAGGATCACCCACGAATTGAGGCCATTGGCGAGGTCGACGCGCTTAACAGCCAAGTAGGCCTGCTGCTAGCCGGCTTGACCGAACACAGCAGCCAATGCCCCGGCCTTAACGAACTGATTGAAGTGCTCAAGCCTTGTCAGCATCGATTGTTTGATCTGGGTGGCGAGCTGGCAATGCCGGTGTATCAAGCACTCGACAACGCACAAGTAGAGCAACTTGAAACCGCAATTGATCGCTGGAACGAAGAGTTAGGTCCGCTGGAGAACTTTATTTTGCCCGGCGGCTCGACCTTGATTGCTCAAGCGCATGTTTGCCGCAGCCTTGCCCGCAGCGCCGAACGCCGCTGCCAGCAACTCAATGCGCTAGAGCCCTTGGCGGGTGTAGGGTTGGCGTATATCAATCGACTGTCAGACTTGCTGTTTGTGGCCGCTCGCCTGATTGCCAAGCGCCAGGGTATTGATGAGATTTTGTGGCAGGCTGCCGCAAAGCCTGAAGCTTAAAAGGTACATACAACCGCGTAGCCGTTGCACCAGGCTACGCCCGGTGGCAACGGCTACAGGCGCTTGATACTCATCAATCCTGCGGCCAAAACGCCCGAATACCCGCAACACCCTGCGCGCCAATCTCCCACGCTTGCTGACGATCATCTGGCCCCAGCCCGCCGAGCAAAAACACCGGTTTGGTGAAACCTGCAATCAACTGCTGCGCCTGCTCCCAACCCAATGGTTGCGCATCAGGGTGCGTTTGGGTGGGCAACACGGGCGACAGGGTGACAAAATCCACGCCCATCTGCTCGGCCAGCGCCAACTCTTGCGCATTGTGGCAAGAAGCCGCCAACCAACGCGCCTTTGGAAAAGGCCGACCATTGGCCGCCAGTTTTTGCAGTTGCTTGGCCGTCAAATGCCAACCCGCAGACGGGAAGTCACCCAACCACTCCAGCGGCCCCTTGAGCATCAGTTGCGCTTTACCGGCACACAACCCCGTCGCATCTACCGCTAAATCTCGGTATTTAGGGTCGTAACCGTTAGGCGCACGAAGTTGAACCAGTTTGATCCCTCCCGCAATTGCCTTCTGCATGCCCCGTAAAAGCACCGGTGTTTCCAGCCCATCCGGAGTAATCAAATACTGATCAGGCAAGCGAGCCGCCGCTACAATCGGCTCATTCGCCGCCGGAAACTCATACTCCGCCAAATCACGCGGGGTAACCCAAGCCAATGGCTGGCCTTCCGCCCCGTGAGGCTCACCCGTGAAAGATGAAACCTCCCAAACATCCAGCAGCACTTGCTTGTCAGGATAGTCATGTTGAACCTTGATCAAAGGCCGAGCTGCTTTAACCACAATACCCAGCTCTTCTTGCAGCTCACGCCCCAATGCAGCTTGAACTGATTCACCCGCTTCAACCTTGCCACCCGGAAACTCCCAGAGCCCGCCTTGATGCTGAGTGTCCGCACGACGGGCAATCAGAATTTTGCCATCTGCGCCTCGAATAACGGCCGCAGCCACATGAACTCGTTTCACCCTTGTACTTCCTCCAGTCAGGCCTGTTGCCAGGCTTAATACGCTCAAATTCGCTGTTGCACTCGGCGGCCTAGCTGCGCATCAAGTACGGTACTCGGCGTTGATTTTGACGTATTCGTGAGACAAGTCGGTGGTCCAGATGGTTTCGCCGCACTCACCCCGGCCCAGCTCGATACGAATCGTGATTTCCTCACGGGCCATCACCGCGGAGCCCTGCTCTTCGGTGTAAGTCACGGCGCGTGCACCACCACTGGCAATACACACTTCACCCAAGAACACATCGATCTTGCTGACGTCTAGATCCGGCACACCGGCACGCCCTACAGCAGCCAGAATGCGACCCCAGTTAGGATCAGAGGCAAAAAGCGCGGTTTTGATCAGCGGCGAGTGAGCGACGGTATAGCCTACGTCCAGACACTCTTGGTGATTAGCGCCACCGTTGACTTCAACGGTCACAAACTTGGTCGCCCCTTCACCGTCACGCACGATGGCCTGAGCCACCTCCATGCACACTTCAAGCACAGCCTGCTTCAGCGCGGCAAACAGCGGGCCGCTGGCTTCAGTGACTTGAGGTAAGTTGGCTTTGCCGGTAGCGATCAGCATGCAGCAGTCGTTGGTCGAGGTGTCGCCGTCAATGGTGATGCGGTTGAACGACTTGTTGGCACCATCGAGCAACAGATTTTGCAGCACGTCACGTGAGACCTTAGCGTCTGTGGCGATGTAACCCAGCATGGTGGCCATGTTAGGGCGAATCATGCCTGCACCTTTGCTGATGCCCGTCACGGTAATGGTCACGCCGTCATGTACGAACTGACGGCTGGCACCTTTTGGCAACGTGTCAGTGGTCATGATGCCGGTCGCGGCCTCTGCCCAGTTGTTCTCGGACAAATCATCCAAGGCCGCCTGAAGTGCGCCTTCGATTTTCTCTACCGGCAATGGCTCGCCAATCACGCCTGTGGAGTACGGCAGCACGGCGCTGGCATCCACCCCTGTTAACTCGGCTAGCTTGGCGCATGTACGCGTCGCCGCCGCCAGACCCGGCTCGCCAGTACCGGCGTTGGCATTACCCGTGTTGGTTAGCAAATACCGCACGGAGCCTTTAACGCGCTGCTTGGCCAAAATCACAGGAGCGGCGCAAAAGGCATTCAGGGTAAACACACCCGCCACGCTAGAGCCTTCAGCGCAGCGCATCACTACCACATCTTTGCGTCCCGCACGCTTGATACCGGCAGAAGCAATACCCAACTCAAAACCAGCAACCGGGTGCAAAGTAGGCAAAGGACCAAGACCAACAGCCATCACGCGCTCCTCAATAAGATCTGTGCACCGCCGCGAAAGGACGGGAATTCAATGGTAAAACGCCGCGACGGCTAAAGCCGGTCGCGGCGTAGGTGTTTCAGCAATTGAAACGGGCTATTAGTTAATTTGACCGTGACAGTGCTTGAATTTTTTGCCCGAGCCGCAGTAGCACAGCTCATTGCGACCCAGTTTCTGCTCATTACGAGCAGGCTCGGTCACAGTGGTCACGTCCGCCACATCGGCACCTTCAAGCACCTCGGCCAAGGCATCCGGCTGGTCAAGGCTTGGCGCTTCGGCATGCTGGAACTGCATGCGTTGAGCCAGCTCTTCAGCTTCTTGACGCAGACGCGCTTCTTCTTCGACTGGGTCTTCGCGACGAACCTGAACATGCGATAGCACGCGGATCGAGTCACGCTTGATTGAATCAAGCAGCTCGGAGAAAAGATTGAACGACTCGCGCTTGTACTCCTGCTTCGGGTTCTTTTGCGCATAACCGCGCAAGTGAATACCGTGGCGCAGGTGGTCCATGGTGGACAGGTGGTCTTTCCACAAGTCGTCCAGTACGCGAAGCACAATTTGCTTCTCGAACGTGCGCAGCGCTTCAGCACCGGCCTGCTCTTCTTTTTCGTTGTAAGCCGCGATCAGTTCGTTGAGCAACTTGTCACGCAGGGTTTCTTCGTACAGGTGATCGTCTTCATCCAACCATTGCTGGATCGGAAGTTTCACACCAAAGCTGCTTTCAATCGCAGACTCCAGACCTTTGACGTCCCACTGTTCCGGCAACGATTGCGGCGGAATATGAGCGCTGATAGTGCTGTCCAGCACGTCCTTGCGGAAGTCGGCAATGGTTTCGCCAATGTTATCGGCTGCCAACAACGTGTTACGCATGTGATAAATCACTTTACGCTGCTCGTTGTTAACGTCATCGAACTCCAGCAGTTGCTTACGAATGTCGAAGTTACGACCTTCAACCTTGCGCTGCGCTTTTTCGATCGCGTTGGTCACCATGCGGTGCTCGATCGCTTCGCCCGACTGCATGCCCAAAGCTTTCATGAAGTTCTTCACCCGATCAGAGGCAAAGATGCGCATCAGGCTGTCTTCAAGCGACAGATAGAAACGGCTGGAACCCGCATCACCCTGACGGCCAGCACGACCACGCAGCTGGTTGTCGATACGGCGTGATTCGTGACGCTCAGAAGCGATTACGTGCAGACCGCCCGACTCAAGCACTTGCTGGTGACGTTTCTGCCAATCAGCTTTGATTTGAGCAATTTGCTCTGGCGTCGGGTTTTCAAGAGAAGCGACTTCTACTTCCCAGTTACCGCCCAACAGGATGTCTGTACCACGACCGGCCATGTTGGTGGCGATGGTGAGTGCACCCGGACGACCAGCCTGAGCAATGATTTCAGCTTCTTTTTCGTGGAACTTGGCGTTCAGAACCTTGTGCTCAATACCTTCCTTTTTCAGCAGGTTGGACATGTGCTCAGAGGTTTCGATAGTTGCCGTACCCACCAACACTGGACGGCCTTTGGCCATGCAATCTTTGATGTCAGCCACAATTGCCGCGTACTTTTCATCAGCAGTCAGGAACACCAGGTCGTTGTAGTCTTTACGCGCCAAAGGCTTGTTCGGCGGAATGACCATGACCGACAGGCCGTAGATCTGGTGAAACTCGAACGCTTCGGTGTCAGCCGTACCGGTCATGCCGGACAGCTTGTTGTACAGACGGAAGTAGTTCTGGAAGGTGGTGGAGGCCAGTGTTTGGCTCTCGGCCTGAATGTTCAGGCCTTCCTTCGCTTCGATGGCCTGATGCAGGCCTTCGGACAGGCGGCGACCCGGCATGGTACGGCCGGTGTGTTCGTCAACCAGCAACACCTGACCGTCTTCAACGATGTATTCAACGTTGCGATGGAACAGCTTGTGAGCGCGCAGTGCAGCGTAAACGTGGGTCAGCAGGCCCAAATTGTGCGCCGAGTACAGGCTTTCGCCTTCTGCCAGCAAACCGATTTGGGTCAGCATTTCTTCAACAAACTGGTGACCGGCTTCGTTCAGCTCAACCTGGCGGGACTTCTCATCGATAGTGAAGTGGCCAGCCTTGGTGACTTCGCCTTCAACTTCTTCGATGTGCTGTTCCAGCCGCGGAATCAGCTTGTTGATTTCGGTGTACAGCTTGGAGCTGTCTTCGGCCTGACCCGAGATGATCAGCGGTGTACGCGCTTCGTCGATCAGGATCGAGTCGACTTCGTCGATGACTGCGAAATTAAGCTCGCGCTGGAATTTCTCTTCCATGCTGAAAGCCATGTTGTCGCGCAGGTAGTCAAAACCGAACTCGTTGTTGGTGCCGTAAGTGATGTCGGCAGCATAGGCTTCACGTTTTTCTTGAGGTGGCTGGAACGGGGTAACAACACCGACCGACAGACCCAGGAACTCATAAAGCGGACGCATCCAGTTGGCATCTCGGCGAGCCAGGTAGTCGTTCACGGTAACCACGTGCACACCCTTGCCAGACAGCGCGTTGAGGTATACCCCAAGCGTTGCTACCAAGGTCTTACCTTCACCGGTACGCATTTCTGCGATCATGCCTTCGTGCAAGGTCATGCCACCGATCAACTGCACATCAAAGTGGCGCATGCCCATGACGCGCTTACCGGCTTCACGGCAGACCGCGAAGGCTTCTGGCAGCAATTGATCGAGGGTCTCACCTTTGGCTATGCGGGCCTTGAACTCTTCGGTCTTGGCACGCAATTGCTCATCGGTCAGAGCAACCATTTGCTCTTCGAGGGAATTGACGACCTGTACCGTCTTGAGCATGCGTTTAACTTCGCGCTCGTTCTTGCTTCCAAAAAGTTTCTTTAACAAAGGCGCAAACATATCGGCAGGATCTTCCACACATAGGGATGGAGGGCGGCCCCGAGAGTCGCCCGAGCAGCCCTGATGGCCGCATGCGAGCGAGCATTCTACCCGGAAACGGCGGTGAGGAAAGTGGCGTTATTCCACGATACTGGTACTGCGTTGTGACGGGGCCCCCTTAAAATAAGGCCTTTTTTCTGAACTTCAACCCATTACATGCATTAGTTACTCATTGATTTTGCAGGGAATGGGCCTGCCAGCAGGATCATCTCGGGCCAAACCAGCGGTTTCTGTTAAGATTGCGCCTCTGTTTTCACAGGTGTTTGAACATGGCATTTCGCCCACATCCAGCACGGGCACCCTCCGTCCTGCTCCGCGAGGCCAAGCCCCTAAAAGCCATTTTTGGTCATGCCAAGCGCCTTGCGCACCTGCAACGCCTGCTCGAAAGCCAACTCCAGCCAGCCGCACGCGAGCATTGCCACGTAGCGTCATGGCGCGAGGGCAGTTTGTTATTGATTGTGACTGACGGCCATTGGGCCACTCGCTTGCGTTACCAGCAAAAACGCTTGCTGCGCCAATTACAGGCATTTGACGAGTTCGCCAGCCTGACCCGCATTTTATTCAAGGTGCAACCACCAACAGTGCTGGCAAAAGTGGCCGGACATACGCTCGACCTGTCTGTTGATGCCGCCCAAACTATTCAAGCGACAGCTGACGGCATCAGCGACCCTGCACTCAGGGCCGCGTTGGAGCGCCTGGCCAGTCACGCCAAACCCAAGCCTGACTGACACTGTGTAGCCGCGCCGCTGGCTATTTACGCTTGCTGCCACCCAACAGTGAGCCCAGCAATCCGCGAACTAACTGACGCCCCATTTGGCTTGCGGCCTGACGCGCCATAGATTGCAACGCCTTTCCCGCTGTGGTGCCCAAAAAATCCCCCGCCTGATCAAGAAACCCAGGTTCTTGGGGCGCACTTTTTTCAGGTGCTACCTGCCCCTGCGCTTCTGGGGCCACACCCTTGCGCGCCAGCAGCACTTCATAAGCAGACTCGCGATCAATAGGCTTTTCATAACGCCCTTGCAACGGCGAGCTGGCAATCAATGCCGCACGCTCAACGTCGGTAAGCGGCCCAATCCGTGATTGCGGCGGGGCGATAAGCACGCGCTGAACCATCGCTGGCGTGCCCTTCTCTTCCAGCATGCCAACCAGCGCCTCGCCCGTACCCAGCTCGGTGAGCACCGCCAAGGCATCGAACGCCGGGTTGGGTCGAAAACCCTCTGCCACAGCTCTGAGGGATTTTTGCTCTTTAGCGGTGAACGCCCGCAGGCCATGCTGAACACGCAGCCCCAGTTGAGCCAGCACCGTGTCCGGCAAGTCTGCCGGGGACTGAGTGACGAAATAGACCCCCACACCTTTAGAGCGAATCAGGCGAACCACTTGCTCCAAGCGATCTTGCAAGGCCTTGGGTGTGCCCGCAAAGAGCAAATGCGCTTCATCGAAAAACAGCGCCAACAGCGGTTTGTCGGCATCTCCGCGTTCAGGTAGTTGCTCAAAAAGCTCAGCCAGCAACCACAACAAAAAGGTCGCGTACACCTTGGGCGCCTCATGCACCAGACGGCTAGCATCAAGCAAGTGAATGCGCCCTCGGCCATCGCTGGCAGGTTGCAAGATGTCTTCCAACTGCAGCGCAGGCTCACCAAATAACGCTTCGGCGCCCTGCTGCTCCAAAGTTGCCAAACGACGCAGTAATGCCTGACTGGAGCCTGTCGTCATTAACGCGGCGTCATCCCCTAATACTTGAGGGTTATCACGCAGGTGATTAAGCAGGGCTTTCAGATCCTTGAGATCCAGCAGCAGCAAGCCTTCACGATCTGCGACTTTAAAAGCCGCATATAACGCGGATTGCTGGCTGTCTGTCAGCTCCAGCAAACTGCCAAGCAATAAAGGCCCCATCTCGCTCAACGTTGTGCGCAAGGGGTGGCCGGACTTGCCCTGGATATCCCACAGCGTGACCGGATACGCCTTGGGCTGATAGTTCAGCCACGGCATGCCGCCAATACGTTCGGCAATTTTGCCCTGAGGATTACCGGCAGCGCCCAGCCCACACAAATCACCTTTTATGTCCGCAGCAAATACAGCAACACCGGCATCGCTGAACTGCTCAGCCAATCGCTGAAGGGTGACGGTTTTGCCTGTCCCCGTGGCGCCCGCAATCAAACCGTGGCGATTGGCCAAGCGTAATGATTGGGTGATGGCGTTGCCCGTAAGGTCGGCACCGAGAACAAGAGCAGAAGAGTCAGGCATTTTCCCACCTTTAATTAATCTTTCGCGTGACGGCGTCGATATAGCGTTAATGCTAGACCAGAAACTTCCGACATAGATGTCAGAAAAAACGCCAAAAATATAGGAATCGCTCAGCTCCTGCGGGCGACCTCTAAGTGACGCGTCTTTTTTGATTGTAGGCCTCAAACTTTTAGACCTTAGCGGACCCTTCAAGCCATGAACAAAAACCTGCGTTTCAGTCATAAAATCCTGCTTGCCGCGTCCCTGATCGTGATCGCCGCCTTCTCCCTTTTTACGCTGTACAACGACTATTTACAGCGCAATGCCATTCGCGACAACCTGGAAAACTACCTGCATGAAATGGGTAGCGTCACCGCCAACAATATCCAAACGTGGCTGGGCGGCCGCGTTTTGCTGGCTGAGAACCTGGCTCAATCGATCACCATTAATTCAGAGCCGTCCAACGTGGCCAGCCTGCTGGAACAAAAAGCCCTGAGCAGCACGTTTATGTTGGTTTACTTTGGCGACAGCCAAGGCAGCTTCACCATTCGACCTGACAGCAAGATGCCAGATGGCTACGACCCACGCACCCGCCCTTGGTATAAGGACGCGATCAACAGCACAAGCACAAGCCTCACTGAACCCTATATCGATGCCGCCACGGGCCAAATGGTGATTACGATTGGTACAGCGGTTAAAAAAGCCGGGCAGATCCTTGGCGTAGTGGGCGCGGACCTGACGCTAGAAACCATTACCGACAACATCAATTCATTGAATTTCAACGGCATGGGCTATGCCTTTCTCGTCAACTCTGACGGCAAGATCCTGGTACACCCAAACAAAGAGCTGGCCACCAAAAACCTTAAAGACATTTACGGCCAAGCAACTCCTGCGATCAGCACGAACATCAGCGAAGTCAAATTCGATGGAAAAACCCGAATTGTGACCTTTGCTCCCGTCAAAGGGCTGGGCAACACCAATTGGTATGTCGGCCTGTCGATCGATAAAGAAAAAGCCTTCAGCGCACTGAGTGATTTCCGCACCACTGCGATCATTGCCACGCTGATTGCTGTGGTTTCGATCATTGCGCTGCTCGGCCTGTTGATCCGTCTGCTGATGCAGCCGTTGCACGTCATGACCCGCGCCATGCAAAACATCGCCGAGGGTGAAGGTGACCTGACGCGCCGCTTGAATGTTGAATCCCAGGATGAATTCGGCACCCTGGGCACCGCTTTCAACCACTTTGTTCAGCGAATTCATACTTCAATCAGCGAAGTGGCTTCTGCGACGGAGCACGTTAACGAGGTAGCACTGCGCGTTGTCAGCGCCTCTAACTCCTCGATGGTCAACTCTGATGAACAGGCCAATCGAACCAACAGCGTCGCGGCAGCCATTAATGAACTGGGCGCAGCAGCCCATGAAATCGCCCGTAATGCCGCCCAAGCCTCGCATCAAGCCAGTGACGCTCGCGGCTTGGCCGAGGAAGGCCAGCAAGTGGTTGAGCGCAGCATTAACTCGATGCAACAACTGTCGCAGATGCTCAGCACCTCCAGCGGTCACATTGAGTCGCTGAACGACAAAACGGTGAACATTGGTCAGATTCTAGAAGTCATCACCAGCATCTCCCAACAAACCAACCTGCTGGCGCTTAACGCTGCCATTGAGGCTGCGCGCGCGGGCGAAGCCGGACGAGGTTTTGCCGTGGTCGCTGACGAAGTGCGCAACCTGGCGCACCGTACTCAAGAATCAGCACAGCAAGTGCAAACCATGATTGAGGAGCTGCAAATCAGCGCCCGCGAGTCTGTGAGCACGATGGAAGAAAGCCAGCGCCACAGCCAAAACAGCGTAGAAATTGCCAATCGCGCAGGCGAACGCCTGGTTAGCGTCACAGAGCGCATTGGTGAAATTGACGGGATGAATCAGTCGGTGGCAACCGCAACAGAAGAGCAAACCTCTGTGGTTGAATCGATCAACGTGGATATTACGGAGATCAACACCCTAAACCAGGAAGGTGTCGAGAACCTGCAATCTACCTTGCGCGCCTGCTCTGATCTTGAGCAACAAGCCGCTCGCCTGAAGCACTTGGTGGGTAGTTTCCGCATCTAACCTGTTGCGCCCGGGATCGCGAGCGATCTCGGGCGCTTCACAGCTTAATCAGATTGAGCACAAGGTTTAGCTGGCGTCTCGTGTTGTAACTCATCCCACAGCCGAGCAGCATCAGGAAAATCAGTCCCATCCTCGGGGCCAAGCGCGTCCGGGTCATAACGACTCAAGCACCCCTCTCCCAATGTTGGCGGCCCGTGAGACACAGCCTTGTCGAGCGGATCGGTCATGGTCAACCCTCAACACGTCATTAGCCAACCTTGATTGCAACCTGCGCCAGCAGATCAGAACACGACAGTTTTGTTGCCGTGGACCAATACGCGATCTTCCAGGTGATAACGCAGGCCACGGGCCAACACCATCTTCTCGACATCACGGCCGAAACGCACCATGTCCTCAATGCTGTCGCTGTGACTCACGCGCACCACGTCTTGCTCGATGATCGGACCTGCGTCCAGCTCTTCGGTAACGTAGTGGCACGTAGCGCCGATCAGCTTCACGCCGCGCATGGAGGCTTGGTGATAAGGCTTGGCGCCCACAAAAGACGGCAAAAAGCTGTGGTGAATGTTGATCACTTGATGCGCATACTCTTGGCACAAGTTTGGCGGCAAGATTTGCATGTAGCGCGCCAGCACAACCACTTCGGCCTCATGGTGCTTGACCAGACGCGAAACCTCGGCAAATGCAGGCTCTTTGTTCTGCGGGTCAACCGGCACATGGTAATAAGGAATGCCGTGCCACTCGACCATGCTGCGCAAGTCGTTGTGGTTGGAAATCACACATGAAATCTCGCAATCGAGTTCATCACTGTGCCAGCGGTGCAGCAAGTCAGCCAGGCAGTGAGACTCGCGGCTGGCCATCAAGACAACCTTCTTTTTTTGCGCTGTGTCGGTAATACGCCAAACCATCGAGAACTCTTCGGCTATTGGAGCAAATGCTTCGCGAAAAGCATCCAGCCCAAATGGCAGAGAGTCGGCACGAATTTCGTGACGCATAAAGAACCAACCGCTTTGATCATCCGAGTGGTGGCTCGCTTCAGTGATCCAGCCATTGTGGGAGGCCAAAAAATTACTGACCTTGGCAACAATGCCGACGCCGTCGGGGCACGCAATCACCAACCGAAAAGTGCGCATGTAGGGGAAACTCCAAAACTTTACTAAGGCCGCCATTCTAGCGAGTGCGCAGCAAAACTACAGCAGTCGTTGCACCTTATTGGCTGCGCCACTGCGTCGCGCAGCCCCTGACCAAACGCTGGGAGCGCCGTGGCTTACAGGGTATTTATCGATCAATTGACAACATTTATTAATCACTTCTATTACGTCCATAGCCAAGCGTCTATTTAATTGCGGCCATATTGAAAAGCGCAAAGTTAGTGAGTAAAAATTTAAATTATTCTGCCATCACGTGTTTACTTGCTGTAACTGTCTGACTATTATTGCGCCACTGAATCCCTGTTAACCCTTTTCTGCATAAGGTTATCCTCATGTCCTTGATCAACGAATATCGCGCTACAGAAGAAGCCATCAAAGAACTGCAAGCTCGCCTGAAGAACCTGTCGGAAGACGACAAACTTCAAACCGAGCTGGAATTTGAAGGCAAACTGCGTACGCTGATGGGCGAATATCAAAAATCGCTGCGCGATATTATCGCGCTGCTGGATCCAGAATCCAAAGTTAACAAAGCTCCACGTGGCGCTGTGAAAACTACCGGCACCAAACGCGCTCGCAAGGTTAAACAATACAAGAACCCGCACAACGGCGAAGTGATTGAAACCAAAGGTGGCAACCACAAAACTCTGAAAGAGTGGAAAGCCAAGTGGGGCGGCGACGTGGTTGAAGGCTGGGCAACTTTGCTCGACTAAGTAACACTCCGCGCGCAGTTTTAATGCGACGCTAATAAAAAACGCCAGCTTGCTGGCGTTTTTTATTGCCCGGCGTTTACGACACGCTCTTTTACTCAGCACTCACACTCAAACGCTGCCTTAAGGCATTGGCATAGCGCTGCCAATCATTGAGCAGCTTCAACTGGGCCGGTGTAGCGCTGCGCGACAGCTCCTGTGCCGCCTGGGTGAATTGCTCGTACGTGATCGGCGCACCCAGTGCCGGGTTAGATAAACGCTGCTGACAAAACATATGCCAGCGCTCCTGCTCGGCAGCACTCAAGGTATGAGGAAAGTTTCGAGCCCGATAACGGAATAACAATTCGGGCAAGCGTTCATCATCAAACGGCCATGTTTCACTGGCCAATTGTTCTGGGTCACTCAGCCTGACTTGCTCGCACAAACGCCGATCGCGATCACCCAGAAAACCGTCATACAACTGTTGCTCTGGGTCCTCACTGGGCACAAAGTCTTCACTGGCATAAACAGTCGCTAATGTGTCCTGCCAAACTTCCTGCGCTTGGATCAGCTTGTGCACACGTTCCTGGTATTGGCCAATGTCCAATTGCAAACGCTGTTGATCCTGTGCACGCAATACATTCAAAGGCGCGACCACAGGGCAGCGATTAATGTGTATGAGCTTGAGGGGAACAGGTAATTGTCCTTCAGACAAATCTTCTCGACGGGTATAGAGCAGTTGGCGCAAAGACTGCGCATCCATATCCAGTAATGGCTGAGGATCATAATGCAGGTCACACACAATCAGCGCATTACGGTTCTTTGGATGCCATGCCAAAGGCAGCACCACACCCAAATAATGACGAGCGGCAGAAAACCGCCCGGAAATATGCACCATCGGTTGTAACAATCGAACTTGATCGAGTACCCGCTGTTTAGTTCGCAGCTGGAATAACCAGTCATACAGTTTTGGCTGTTTTTCACGAATAAGCCGAGCCAAGGCAATTGTCGCCCGAACATCGGAAAGTGCATCGTGAGCTTGACCGTGATCAATGCCATTAGCAGCGGTCAAGCGCTCCAATTTGAGCGTCACCCGGCCATCGTCCTCAGGCCAGACAATGCCTTCGGGCCGCAAGGCGTATGCCGTTCGCACCACATCGATTAAATCCCAACGGCTATTGCCGCCTTGCCACTCGCGGGCATAAGGGTCAAAAAAGTTTCGGTAAAGGCTATATCGCGTGACCTCATCATCGAATCGCAGCGTGTTGTAACCTGCCCCACACGTGCCGGGCATTGCTAACTGCGCGTGAGTGCGGGTGATGAACTCTGCCTCATCCAGCCCCTTGTCATCCAGAAGACCGGGAGTGATGCCCGTGACCAGACATGCGGCCGGGTGAGGAAGAATATCTTCACTCAGATGGCAGTAGAGATTGAGCGGCTGGTCGATCTCATTAAGCTCGACATCGGTGCGGATACCGGCCACCTGCACGGCTCGATCGCAGCGCGGGTTAATGCCGGTGGTTTCATAGTCGTACCAAAAAATAGAGGTCACGGGGTGTTCCTGAACAGAAGACCCCACAAGTCTAGGCGCTCGAACACGCGCAAGACCAGCCCCTGTGTCGAAGCACCTCGTTTACCCGCACGCTCAGTTGCCCTACGGGCTACGCAGAGGCTGGCAAAGGGTAAAAACTGAAGTAATTACGTAAAGCACTGACCAATGCGATGTAGTCCGCAGGCGGCTGATAAAGGACGAAACCAGAATCATAGTAATGTGGCGTGACATCTTCACGGCACCACACACACCGCGCTGCCAGATCAATGATCTGTAATTGCCCCTCTGTCCCGGGCAGTTTGAGGCGCAGCTCGAAATTAGCATCGACCAGCAGCGGCAACTGGCTGATCAACATCAACCCCTGATCACAGACATTGCCCAAATAGCCGATGGGCCTGTCTGTGAAGCGATTAAACACTTTCAAAAAATACGGCAGTTGATGACGCTCAATACGTCGTTCGTTAAACATGTCGAATTCACTATGAAAGGCCATTAAACATGGCCGCGCCAGTGCTTCTAAATGCCTTGCCCGCGTGCCCTGGAACCACAACTGAAACGCAACATGGCATTCACCCTCCGCTCAAACAGCAACCTTTAACTCACGGCTGCACACCCGTTAATAAGCATCAATTGTCATCATGGGCCTACAGACGTAAACCCCTTCAAACGCATCTAAAGACTAGTTAATTGAGGGCAAATGACCAGCTTAAATTTAGCCCGTCATCACAACGTCGCAGGTTGCGCTTGAGCAGTGCTTCCGGGGCCCGGAATAAATTTAAGTATCTGCAAGGTTTCGATGCGCGCCTTGGCCCGATAGGCGTACTCGCTCTTCGGGAACTCATTAATGATGTAGCGGTAAGTCTGCGCGGCATCCAGATAAAACTTGGTGCGTTCCAGACACAGGCCACGCAGCATAGCGGTCTGCGGCCAAATGTAAGGCCGGCTGCGGCTGTCACGATCAACCTCGGACACCTCCAGCATCACCGCTTCACAATTGCCGCGATCATAAGCACGGTAGGCGTTGTTCAAATGGTGATTCATCGACCAGCGGGTACAACCGACCACACTGGTGGCCATCAATAAAACGAGCAAAATGCGCATGGGTATCTCCTGTTCTCAGCAGTGTATCGACCCGCCAGCCAAATTCTTCAAGCTCAGGCACTAACAACTTAAGTCGAAAGTAGTGCAGAGGAACAATGACTACAGCCAAAGACCATAGTAGCCTTTGGCAGCGCTTGAACTCAGGAGTCTTTGCATGTCCGTTCGTCGAACTAAAATCGTTGCCACCCTTGGCCCTGCCAGCAATTCACCAGAAATGCTGGAACAGCTAATCCTCGCAGGCCTTGACGTCGCCCGTCTGAACTTTTCCCACGGCACTCCCGATGAGCACAAGGCCCGCGCCAAGCTGGTACGTGAAATCGCCGCCAAGCATGGCCGCTTCGTCGCCCTGCTGGGTGACCTGCAAGGCCCGAAAATTCGTATCGCCAAATTCGCCAACAAAAAAATCGAGCTGAAAGTCGGTGATCAATTCACCTTCTCCACCAGCCACCCGTTGACTGAGGGCACTCAGCAGGTTGTCGGTATCGACTACCCGGATCTGGTCAAAGATTGCGGCGTTGGCGACGAGCTGTTGCTCGATGATGGCCGTGTTGTGATGCGTGTTGACACCGCCACTGATGACGCCCTGCACTGCACCGTGCTGATCGGCGGCCCACTGTCGGACCATAAAGGCATCAACCGTCGTGGCGGCGGCTTGACTGCGCCAGCCCTGACCGAAAAAGACAAGGCTGACATCAAGCTGGCTGCTGAAATGGAAGTCGACTACCTCGCCGTGTCGTTCCCTCGTGATGCCGCCGATATGGAATACGCACGTCAGTTGCGTGACGAAGCAGGCGGTACTGCCTGGCTGGTCGCAAAAATCGAACGCGCTGAAGCAGTCGCCGACGACGAAACCCTCGACGGCCTGATTGCCGCCAGTGACGCGGTCATGGTTGCCCGTGGCGACCTGGGCGTTGAGATCGGCGATGCCGAGCTGGTGGGCATCCAGAAGAAAATCATTCTGCACGCACGTCGCCACAACAAGGCGGTCATCGTTGCGACCCAGATGATGGAGTCGATGATCCAAAACCCGATGCCAACACGCGCCGAAGTGTCCGACGTTGCCAACGCCGTTCTCGACTACACCGACGCTGTAATGCTTTCGGCAGAAAGTGCTGCCGGTGCTTACCCACTGGAAGCGGTGCAGGCTATGGCGCGTATCTGCGTCGGTGCTGAAAAACACCCGACCAGCAAAACGTCCAGCCACCGTATGGGTAAAACCTTCGAAAGCTGCGACCAGAGCATTGCGCTGGCGGCCATGTACACCGCCAACCACTTCCCAGGCGTCAAAGCGATCATCGCCCTGACTGAAAGCGGTTACACGCCGTTGATCATGTCGCGTATTCGTTCTTCGGTGCCGATCTACGCGTTCTCCCCGCACCGTGAGACTCAGGCACGTGCTGCCATGTTCCGTGGTGTCTACACCGTGCCGTTCGACCCGGCTTCGCTGCCGCCAGAACAAGTCAGCCAAGCAGCTATCGACGAGCTGCTCACGCGTGGCGTCGTAGAAAAAGGCGACTGGGTCATCCTTACTAAGGGCGACAGCTACCACACCATCGGTGGCACCAACGGCATGAAAATTCTGCATGTCGGCGACAAAATGGTCTAAGCCTCACACGGCCCAAGCCTAAAGCCCTGCCTGAGTGATCAGGCAGGGCTTTTTTGTGATCGCAGCGTCGTACTTAAACTCTGGTTTTATTCACAAAACCCGACAACGCCGCGATGGCTTCAGGCGAGCTGAGGCGCTGAATAAACAGCCAGCTCTCGTCTTCGATCACCTGCCGCAACTGCTCGCGCCCCGGCGCCCTCATCAACCGCTTGCTGTCTTGCACCGCCGAAGGGGCCAAGCCTGCCAGCCGATACGCCGCCTCATGGGCTTTTTTCATCGCCGCCGCCCCATCAGGCAACGCCGCATTGGCCAAGCCCCACTTGGCAGCCTGCTCGCCCGTAAACCCTTCGCCCAGCAGCAACAGCTCGGCCGCCCTCGCCTGCCCCAGCAATTGCGGCAGTAACAGACTCGAACCAAACTCCGGGCTTAAACCCAAGTTAACGAACGGCATGCGCAATCGCGCATCGTGACTGACATAAACCAAATCGCAATGCAGCAGCAACGTCGTACCAATCCCCACCGCAGCACCCGCCACTGCGGCAACCACCGGTTTGCGGCACGCCAACAGGCTGCGCATAAAGCGAAACACCGGGCTCTGCATGTCAGTGGGCGGCTGCTCAAGAAAGTCCGCAATATCGTTACCACTGGTGAAGCACTCAGCGCTGCCGCAAATCAGCACCGCGTGTACGCACACATCAGCATCAGCCTGCTCCAACGCCTGCGCCAAGCAGCTGTACATCTCGCGGGTCAGAGCGTTTTTTTTGTCTGGCCGATTCAAGCGCAAGGTCAGCACGGCACCTTCGCGTTCAACAATAAGGGTTGGATTCATGCTCGCTCTCGCAAAAAGCAGGACGCCGCGCCTAGCTGCGAGTCAAATAGGTATCGGCCAGCAGTTGGTTGCGCGGCAATCCCGCCAGAAACAAGCGTTTGGCAAATGCCTCAACGCTATCGGGGTGCCCGCAGACTAAAGCGTGGGTTTGGCGCGAGACAAGCCGCATTTGGACTAGAAAATCAGGCAATTCAACACGCGTGAGCCATTCAACCTGTAAGTTCGGATGCTCGGCCGCTAAGGCCAACAATGGGCCTTTCAAATAATGCTCAGCCTCATCACGAGCAACATGCACCAGCCAGATCGGCCCTTGATGACCCTGACGCAACGCTTCACGCAGCACACCAAACAACGGCCCCAGCCCGGTGCCTGCGGCCAATAACCACAACGGCTGCTCTTGCCAGTCAGGGTCATAACGCAACGCCCCACCCCGCAACTCACCCAGGCGCACAGCGTCACCCACGTTGAACTGCCGCGCGGCACTGACGAACTCACCCCAATGGGCGCAATCGAGATGAAATTCCAGAAAACGGTCTTCTTCAGGCAGGCTCGCCAACGAGTAAGGCCGAGCAACGCCATTGGCTGCCCAGAGCACCACATGCTGCCCGGCGCGATAACGTAAAGGCCGTTGCGCCAACAGGCGCAAACGCAACACCGACGGGCTCAGCCAGTCAACACTGGCCACCTGTGCTGGCAACCCGTCGCGCAGCGGGTCGAACGCTTGGAGCTGTAAGTCCTCGACCACCTGGCACTGGCACGCCAAACGCCAACCCTGCTCTCGCTGAGGACGCGTCAAGGCATCGGGCTTGAGGTCAAGCGGCTCACCCTGTACGCAACGCACCAAACACGCATGGCAACTGCCCGCGCGGCAGCTGTAGGGCACAGCGACCCCCGCCTGATTGAGGCTGTCCAGCAAATTGCTGCCGTCGGCAACCGACCAGCGCTTGTCTGCCACATGTAACTCGGGCACTTAGGGCCTCCCATTTGAAATTAAGCGCAAAATCTGTCATCGCTGCCGCAGGCTGCACTGAGTTTGGTGTGCCACTACGAACAAAGCCCTTATCGCAGCCTTCGGCAACGGCCACAAGCACCCCCGACTTTGGTTTATGCCTGCACGGGTGTATCAAGGAGTGGGCCGGGTTATACTGCGGCGCCTTTTTTGTGCCGGTCATGCGTGCCCGGCACACCTATATAAAGATGTTTTCGACAGACCGAAGCACCAAGGTCGCAAACACCTTATTGAATGTTCCCGTCTTATAGAGGAGCGCGACCCATGACCGTGATCAAGCAAGACGACCTGATTCAGAGCGTTGCTGACGCCCTGCAATTCATTTCCTACTACCACCCCGTGGACTTCATTCAGGCCATGCACGAGGCCTACCTGCGCGAAGAATCGCCAGCGGCCCGTGATTCGATGGCCCAGATCCTGATCAACTCGCGCATGTGTGCCACTGGCCACCGCCCGATTTGCCAAGACACCGGCATCGTGACTGTTTTTGTACGTGTGGGCATGGACGTGCGCTGGACCGGCGCCACCATGAGCCTGGACGACATGATCAACGAAGGCGTGCGTCGCGCTTACAACCTGCCAGAAAACGTCCTGCGCGCCTCCATCCTGGCTGACCCGGCTGGCGCTCGTCGCAACACCAAGGACAACACCCCGGCAGTAATCCACTACTCCATCGTGCCGGGCAACACCGTGGAAGTGGACGTAGCAGCTAAAGGCGGCGGCTCCGAGAACAAGTCGAAAATGGCCATGCTCAACCCGTCCGACTCGATCGTTGACTGGGTGCTCAAAACCGTTCCGACTATGGGCGCGGGCTGGTGCCCACCGGGCATGCTTGGCATTGGCATCGGCGGCACGGCTGAAAAAGCAGCCGTCATGGCCAAAGAAGTGTTGATGGAGTCCATCGACATTCACGACCTGATCAAACGCGGCCCGTCCAATCGCATTGAAGAAATGCGCATTGAGCTGTTCGAAAAGGTCAACCAACTGGGTATTGGTGCCCAAGGCCTGGGCGGCCTGACCACCGTGCTCGACGTCAAAATCATGGACTACCCGACCCACGCAGCGTCGCTGCCGGTGTGCATGATCCCGAACTGTGCGGCTACTCGTCACGCGCACTTCGTGCTCGACGGTTCCGGCCCTGCGGCACTCGAAGCACCACCGCTCGACGCCTACCCAGAGATCGTGTGGGAAGCAGGTCCATCGGCTCGCCGCGTGAACCTCGACACCCTGACCCCAGAAGACGTGCAAAGCTGGAAGCCGGGCGAAACCGTCCTGCTGAACGGCAAAATGCTCACCGGTCGCGACGCGGCGCACAAGCGTATGGTCGAAATGCTGAACAAGGGTGAAACCTTGCCAGTCGACCTCAAGGGTCGCTTCATCTACTACGTTGGCCCGGTTGATCCGGTGCGCGACGAAGTGGTTGGCCCTGCCGGCCCGACCACCGCAACACGGATGGACAAGTTCACCCGCCAGATCCTCGATCAAACCGGCCTGCTGGGCATGATCGGTAAGTCCGAGCGTGGCCCTACCGCCATCGAAGCGATCAAGGAACACAAAGCGGTGTACTTGATGGCCGTGGGTGGTGCCGCCTATCTGGTTGCCCAAGCGATCAAAAAGTCGCGCGTTGTGGCCTTTGCCGAGCTGGGGATGGAAGCAATTTACGAGTTTGACGTTAAAGACATGCCCGTGACTGTGGCTGTCGACAGCAACGGCGAGTCGGTACACATTACCGGCCCGGCGATCTGGCAGAAAAAAATCAGCGAGAGCTTGGCTGTCGAAGTGCAATAAGCACTTTTAAGCCAGACACAAAAACGGCCGGGTTAAACCGGCCGTTTTTTTATGCGCGCTGTTTAAGCCGCTGTAGTCGTGACGTTGGCGTGACTGCTCACGCATGAACTGCCGAAGACTGCGATTTTTTGGTCGCTTAAAAACGCAGCCTTCGGTAACGCCTAAGTGAATGCCCCCGCCTTAGAACGCGTTGCGGAAGATCTCTTCAATTTGACCTTGATCCGCAGGCCGCGGGTTGGTCAAACCACAGGCATCTTTCAACGCATTGGTGGCCAAAATAGGGATGTCATCAAGCTTGGCGCCCAAATCCTTCAGGCCCGCCGGGATTTCAACATCCTTGGCCAAGGTGCGAATCGCCGCGATGGCAGCCTGTGCGCCTTCTTCGGGGCTCAAGCCTCGCACATCAGCCCCCAGCGCATGGGCCACGTCGGTCAAGCGTGTTGCGCACACACTGGCGTTAAAAGTTTGTACGTGGGGCAGCAAAACCGCGTTGCAAACACCATGCGGCAAGTCGTAGAAACCACCCAACTGGTGCGCCATAGCATGCACAAAGCCCAATGACGCATTGTTGAACGCCATGCCTGCCAAAAACTGCGCATAAGCCATGTTCTCGCGCGCCGTCAGATCTTTACCATCGCGTACGGCTTGGCGCAGGTTTTGACTGATCAGCTCCATTGCCTTAATTGCACAGGCGTCAGTAATCGGCGTGGCAGCTGTTGACACATACGCTTCAATCGCATGAGTTAGCGCGTCCATGCCCGTGGCAGCAGTCAGCCCTTTTGGCATTGCGACCATTAACTCAGGGTCATTGACGGACAACAGCGGCGTGACGTTGCGATCAACAATCGCCATTTTCACGTGCCGCTCTTCATCCGTAATGATGCAAAAGCGCGTCATTTCGCTGGCTGTGCCCGCAGTGGTATTGATGGCCACCAGCGGCAATTGCGGCTTGGCCGAACGATCAACACCCTCGTAATCGCGAATATGACCACCATTAGTGGCGCACAACGCAATCCCCTTGGCGCAGTCATGGGGCGAACCGCCACCCAGCGATACAACAAAATCACACTGATGCTGCTTAAGCACCACGAGCCCTGCTTCTACGTTGCCAATGCTGGGGTTGGGCTTGGCACCGTCAAAAATCACTGAATCAATGTCTTGCAGCGCGAGCTTTGCAGCAATGTTGGTTGCCACGCCAGCTTTGGCCAGGCCGGCATCGGTCACGATCAACGCCTTGCGAAAACCATAATTGCGGATCGCAGTCATGGCTTCATCCAGACAACCGTTGCCCATGATGTTCACCGCAGGAATAAAGAACGTACTGGTCATGGCGAGTCCTCTTTGCGGGGCACAGCCCGCGACATTGATGAAGTCATGGCTCATAGCTTCACCCCATCGGCGCAGTGCGATGTTGATCTGGCTCAACACTTGGTCGTGATAAAGTCCGACACCGCCCACGCTTTGAGACGACATTTGCGATGACACCCTTCCAGGAATTTGACGCCGAACTAGAAGACTGGAACGCGTTACGCACCAGCACGCCTTGCAACGGCCTGCTCATCGGCAACGGCGCCAGCATGGCTGTGTGGCATGACTTTTATTACGACTCACTGTTTGAAAAAGCCAAAAGCGTGGCCGAGAAGCCGCTGAGCCAAACTGAACTCGGTGTGTTCGAAGCACTGGGCACGCGTAATTTTGAGCATGTGCTGAGCGCACTGAAAACGGCGAGCAAGGTTAATAAAGCGCTGGCGATCAACTCGGCCTCACCTCGTAAACGCTATTACGCCATCAAAGAAGCACTGATCAACTGCACCCAGGACATACACATTCCCTGGCGATTGATGCAACCGCAAACCCTGACGTGCTGGCATGAAGAACTGGCGCGATACGCCACCGTGTATTGCTCTAACTACGACCTGCTAACCCCGTGGGCTGTGATGCAAGCGCCCAAGCACTTCAATGACCTGTTCAACACGCCTAGCGCAACCTTTGAACTGAGCGCCAGCACTGCCAAAAGCAAAGCCACCCGCGTGCTGTACCTGCATGGGGCGCTGCATCTGGTCAAAAATCAGGAAGGCAAAGCCCGTAAAGTCGCAGCCAACGAAGCCACTATGCTGAGCAACTTTGCGATCAATCACTCAATCAGCGCGCTAGACGATGTGCCGCTGTTTGTCAGTGAAAGCAGCAGTGAGGACAAGCGAAAGTCCATTCGGCAGTCGGATTACCTGTCCTTTTGCCATGAACAGTTGATGAACCATAAAGACGCGCTCTGTATTTTTGGCCACAGTTTGAGCGAGCAGGATCAGCACCTGATCAATGCGCTGCGCCAGGCCCCTCTGAAAACGCTGTGCATCTCGATTTACCCACGCAGCGAAGCCTTTATTCGTTTTCAAAAAAACCACTACACGACGCTATTTGCCGACAAAAAACTGACATTACGCTTCTATAACGCCAAAACTCACCCGCTGGGTTACACCAAACACTCGGTGCCTGTCGAAGCTTAAAAGCACACACCGCCTGCTGCTGCCGTAAATCAGGCGACAGGGGGCAAGGCGGTGTCTACAGATTCTGCGGCCTGCACTTAAAACTTCTCTTTAATCACCGTCGTCGGGCCATTGGCTTTAACGCTGGCGATGCCTTTGTCCCGAGCAGCCTCTGTGCTGTATTGCTCGCTGGTGCCGATGATTTGGTGATTGGCCGCTTTAAGGTTGAAGTAAGGCTTGCCGTCTTTAGCCACCTTTCTCTCGTAACGTTCATCCAATGGGCTATTGGCCTGTACCGATGCAATTCCGCTCTTGGCTGCCACCAGCGTGGTGTACTGCTCACTCACCAAAATGGTCTCGGCATTCGCCGCTTTCAGCGTAAATCGAAACTGCCCATTGCTGGTCTTGCTCAACTCGTACCAACCCGACATAGATTTTCTCCTGAGTACTGAAAGGTGATTACCCCTTATTGAGTAAAGACCTGCCCCCTCGTTTATCCATTTATTTGTAGGAAATATCGAAAGATCCATTTTGAACGAGACAAATAGCAATAATTCTCGATACCATTCGCGACTTATTTGCATCGCTGAACCCACAAGGATTTACATGCCTCGCTTCAAACCCGACCCGCTCGCGGCCGAATCCTTTCGTGAGTTCTATACGCAGATTTTGCACTTTCTGCGTAAGCGCACCGACAACGCTAGCGATGCAGCCGACATGACCCAAGACGTTTTCACTCAATGGCTGGGTTATCAGGATCGAGCCAAGGTCGAGCAACCACGGGCATTTTTGTTTCAGATGGCACGCAATTTGTTGCGCGATCACTGGCGCCGCCAGCAGGTTCGCCAGTCTGTTCACGGTGAACAGTCAATACATGACCCCGAACCCTTATGCGATGAGAGGCATGACCCAATGGCCGCCGCACAGCGCCTGCAACGCCTTGAACAGCTCAAGGTCGTACTCGCAGAACTCTCGCCTCGACGCCGCGAAGCCCTTATGCTGCACCGCTTTGAAGGCTTGAGTCAGGCGCAGATTGCCGAGCGCATGGGGATTTCAGTCAGCATGGTAGAAAAGCACATCGCCTTTGCGTTGTTGCACTGCAAGCAACATTTACAGCGGGACAACGGCAAGGAGCAGCCACAATGAGCCCTTTTCAATCGACCGCCCACGACAGCATTGATGCGCAGGCGGCCAGCTGGTTTACACGCAATCGCAATCGGCCCGACGCACAGACCCGCGCGCAATTCGACGCCTGGCATGCGCAACCGGCGCATGCACAGGCGTATGCCGAATTTGAGTCGCTATGGGCAGACTTGGGCGAACTGCAACACCGGAACAAACCGCTGCCACTGCCGGTAAAAACGGCGATCAAGCGTCGTTCGACGTTTGCCCTGGCTGCGGCGGCAGCCGTGTTGTGTGCCGTGCTGGCCTTGAACGTCGGCACCCCCGTCACGCTGCACCAGCAACAGCTCACGACCCAGTCCCAAGGTGCGAAAACCCTGACACTGCCCGATGGCAGCACCCTCTACGTCAATGCCAACACCCAACTGCTCCTCGATTTCAACGCACAACAACGCGACATTTACCTAGAACGCGGTCAGCTCTACATCGAGGTGGCGGCCAATAAAGACCAGCCGCTGGTGGTGCACGCCGGTGACGCGCGGATACGAGTGGTCGGCACCGGTTTCGATGTGCGCCGCAGCCCACGCCAACTGGTGGTCAGCGTCGCCCACGGCCAGGTTGCGTTCGTGCCTGACGCCAAGCGCTCTGCCCTGCTCGGCGCCGATCAGCGTGCCACGTACGACTACGCGCGTCAGGCATTGACTGAACAAACCCTCACAGCCAGCGAAATCGCCGATTGGCGCAACGGACACCTGGCCTTTCGCAACCGCGAGCTGGCCAGCCTGATCGACGAACTGGACCTCTACCGGCCCGGCATCATCGAACTGGCCAATGGACCGCTCCAACAGTACAAGGTGTCGGGCCAACTCGACGTCAATGATCCGCTGGCACTGGTAAAAGCCTTGCCCGCCTTGATCCCGGTGAAAACCGTGTGGCTGGACAACGGAAAAATCCGCATCGAACCCCGCTAAAAAACATATGCGAATATTTTGCATTCGCATATGTGGTTTTTTAAACGCCCCGCGTCTTCCTTCGGTCTGCGTTGTTAACGCATGTCTTTTTGGCCTTTGTTGCCGCACTGGGGGATTTCATGTTTCGCGCACCGCATCACGTCTCGCATTTCTGCACACGCCCGACCCTACTGGCCGCCTGCCTGGCGTTCTGCCTGCACGCTCACGCCGAGTCGGTCCAACTGCAATTGCCTGCACAGTCGCTGGCCAATTCGTTGAGTGCCGTGGCCCGGCAAGCCAACATCCAGTTGCTGTTTGACGAAGCACTGTTGCGCAACATCAAGGCCCCGGCGCTGAGCGGCAGTTACAGCGCGCAAGAGGCCATCAACCAATTGTTGCGCGGCACCGATTTCAGCCTGACCCAAGTCGACCGCACCTTCGTCGTGCGTCCCAAAGAAGAAGGCACGACTACCAGCAACAGCCTGCAGCTCAGTGCCATGAGCGTGATCGGCACCGGCAATGAAGTCGACTCCAGCAACGTCGGCAAATCGACCCTGACCCAAGCTGAAATCAATCGCTATCAGGCCAATAACATTCCCAGCCTGCTGGCGACACTGCCCGGCATCAACCTCGGCGGCTCGCTCAAGCCTGGTGGCCAGACCATCAACATTTGGGGCATGGGCGAAGCCGAAGACGTGCAGATGACCGTCGATGGCGCGACCAAAAGCGGCTTCGAACGCTACATGCAAGGCACCATTTTCATTGAACCGGAGCTGATCAAGGGGCTGGTGGTCGAGAAAGGCCCGCACGATATACGCACCGGCAACGGCGGCTTTGCCGGCTCCGTGCACATGGAAACCAAAGATGCCCCGGACTTGCTCGCAGAAGGCAAAGACACCGGCGCCATGCTCAAGTACGGCTACAGCAGCAACGATCACCAGCAGGTTTATAGTGGCGCCGTGTATGGCCGCACCGATGATGGTCGCGCGGATGCGCTGGTGTATTACACCAAGCGCGATGGCGACAACATGAAGCTGGCCGGGCACATGCCAGACCCCAAGAATGCTTACCCGATCAATCCCAAACGCTTGCCCAACACCGCCCAGGACCTGGACGCGCAACTGCTCAAAGTGAACCTGCACTTCAACGAAGAGCAAAGCCTGGGGATGTCGTACTCACGCTCCAACAACTACCTGTGGGTGCCCTTCTCGGCCATCAGCTACCCGGCCCCGCCGAGCCAGGCCAACATCGACAAATATGGGTACGACATCGCCACCCGGCGTTACTTGTCCAACCGTTCGACCATCGACACCACATGGTCCGCCAAATACAAATACCAGCCCCTTGAAAACCCCTTGGTGAACCTTGAGGTCAAGTACTCGCATTCCAATACCGAGCAAACCGATACGCGTGGCGCTCAAGCTTATTTCCAGCCGTCCACCGGCGGTCGCAAGATGGAAACCGGCTACACCGACGACATGGTGCAAATCGAAAACGTCAGCCTGTTTGCCAGCGGCCCGCTGGACCATGCCGTGACCACGGGCATACAGGTGCGCAAACACCAGCGTGATGTCGACATGTGGATGCCGGGCAAGACCTACGAAGTAGAAAAATACAACTACGGCCACTACCAGCCCAGCTTCATGCCCAAAGGCAAAGTCGACACCCACAGCTTTTACCTGCAAGACGCGATTACCCTCGGTGACTTCACCCTGACCCCGTCCGTGCGTTACGACCACGTGCGTAACCGCGGTGAAGAAAACGATGCACCGTTCTATAACCACGCGGAATTGGGTCACGACTACAGCGACAAAACCTACACGGGCTGGTCGCCTCGCCTGTCAGCCTTTTGGAAAATCACCCCCAACACAGCGCTGTTTGTCGACTACAGCAAAACCTGGCGCGCCCCGGTCATCGACGAACAATACGAGCTACAAGGGCTCGGCAGTCGCACAGCGACCAGCCTGAACTTGAAACCAGAAAAGATCACAGGCTGGCGTGCGGGCAACATCACCAACTTCGATCAGATCTTTACTGACAGCGACCATGCACTGATCCGTACCACGCTGTTTCAGAACACCGTCGACAATGAAATTTTCAAGGCCACCGGCGTCGGCTGTGCCGCCCAGACGGCGGCGGGCAGCCTGTCCAAAGACTGCGGGCCGGGCAACATACCGAACTACCGCAACATTGGCAGTGTGACCATCAAGGGCTTTGAAGTTGAAAGCTTCTACGAATCCACGTACCTGTTCGGATCACTGTCGTACGCCTGGATGACCGGCAAACACGAAGGTGCCTACACCAACCCGTGGGGGCCAAACGTCTGGGCACGTGACATTCCGGCGCCTAAATGGGTCGCTGTGCTGGGGACCAACATTCCGGCATGGGATGCACGCGTGGGCTGGAAAGGTGAGTTCGTGCGCAAGACCGACCGTCTGCCAAGCGACAAGTACTCGGGTAACGAGATCAGTGTGTTAGGGGATCGCTACTATGACCAACACGCCAACGACGGGTATAACGTGCAGGGCCTGTTCGCCAACTGGACACCCCAGCAGCCTTACCTCAAAGGCACCGAGATCAACTTCACTGTCGACAACCTGTTCAACAAAAGTTACCAGCCGATGCTCAGTGGTGATAACGCCTACAGCCAGGGCCGCAACGCCAAGATCAGCGTGACCCGTTTCTTCTGAGGGCTACCCTGACCGCTGCCGCGAGCACGACAATCAACCGTGCTTGCGCGGCACCACATTCAAACCGCCCGACTGCACCCGACGCTGACTCAGGTAACGGGTGCAACTGACCCGCAGGAACGAGGCGAAGTTGACCACTTCGCCCCGGTAATCCATCACTTCTTCGTAGAGCTTGGCCACCAGTTGATTGGTGGTCATGCCATCGACTTCAGCAATTTCACTGAGGATGTCCCAGAACTGGTTTTCCAGACGCAACGTCGTGACCACGCCACAAATACGCAACGATCGCGAGCGTGACTCGTACAGAATCGGATCGGCTTTGACGTACAGCTCACACATGGTCACGCCCTCGTCTTACAAGGTAATGGTGGTGCCCAGCAGGTTCACAAACGCCGCCAACCACGCCGGATGCGCAGGCCAAGCAGGCGCAGTGACCAAATTGCCTTGCACATGAGCCTTAGTGACGTCGATATCAATATAGGTGCCGCCCGCCAAACGCACTTCGGGTGCACAAGCAGGGTAGGCGCTGCACTCACGGCCTGCCAGAATGCCAGCCGCCGCCAGCAATTGCGCGCCATGACACACGGCAGCAATCGGCTTGCCCGCTTTGTCGAAGTCACGCACCAGTTCAAGCACCTTTTCATTCAAGCGCAGGTATTCAGGCGCACGACCACCCGGCACCAACAGCGCGTCGTAGTTGCGGGCGTCAACCTTGTCAAAGTCAAAATTCAGAGCAAACAGGTGGCCAGGCTTTTCGCTGTAGGTCTGATCGCCTTCAAAGTCATGAATGGCCGTGCGAACAGTCTGACCCGAAGTTTTGCCAGGGCAAACCGCATGCACTTGATGCCCCACCATCAATAGCGCCTGAAACGGCACCATCACTTCGTAGTCTTCGACGTAATCGCCAACCAGCATCAGAATCTTTTTTGCCGCCATGATGTGTGCTCCTCTGGAATAAAGCCTGTCAGTGTTGACCCTATTTCCGGCAGGAGCTGACGCAGCTTGGCGCCCGCTCCTACCGGATTGACCCCACCTTACTCCCGGAGTGCTGATGCGGGTAATAGCCTGGTACTACACCCGCAGTCGACGTTTCGTGCAGATTTACCCCAACAAACCATCGGCACGCAGCAGGGTTTCGAGGCAATGTTCTTGAATGTTATAGAACGCCTTGAGCTCTTGAATTTTCACCAACAACTGCGACGCATCCAGCGGTTCGGCACGCTTGACCGCCAGAATCATTTTGTTTTTGTTGGTGTGCTCCAGTGAGATGAACTCAAACACTTTGGTCTCATAACCGCAGGCTTCAAGGAACAGCGCACGCAGGCTATCAGTCACCATCTCGGCCTGTTGGCCCAAATGCAGACCGTATTGCAACATCGGCTTGAGCAACGCCGGGCTCTGAATTTGCAGGCGAATCTGCTTATGGCAGCACGGCGAACACATGATGATGGCCGCGCCTGAGCGAATGCCCATATGAATTGCGTAATCGGTGGCAATGTCGCACGCATGCAGCGCGATCATGACGTCAATAGGCGTCGGAGCAAAACTGCGTACATCGCCGTGCTGAAAGCTCAGGCCCGGATGCTCCAAACGCTGAGCCGCGTTGTTGCACAGTGTGACCATGTCTTCACGCAGTTCAACACCGGTAACCATACCTTCGGCTTTCACGCTATGGCGCAGGTAGTCATGGATGGCAAATGTCAGATAACCCTTGCCCGAGCCAAAGTCCACCACCTTGATCGGCTGATCGAGCTTGAGTGGCGAGTTGCTCAAGGCATGAGAAAACACCTCGATAAACTTATTGATCTGCTTCCACTTGCGCGACATCGCCGGGATCAGCTCTTGCTGCTTGTTGGTCACGCCTAAATCAGCGAGAAACGGACGGGAGAGATCCAGAAAACGGTTCTTCTCACGATTGTGCTCAGCGGATGGCACCTCGCGTTCTTGCTGGCTTTTACCTTTAAACAGCGAGCTTTTGCCCTTTTTGCTGTACTCCAGTTGCACTTCATCCGTCAGAGTCAGCAAGTGAGCGTTCTTGAACGCATCTGGCAACAGCGCGGCAATGTTTGCCACGCCCTCTTCAAGCGAGAAATTCTTAGTGATATCGCGGGTTTTATAGCGGTACACAAACGACAGGCAAGGCTGATCCTTGACCGTGACTTGCTTGATGATCACCCGTTGTAGCTCAGCTTCTGGGCCAACGTGCTTGGCCAGCACCAGCTTGATAAACGAATTCTGGGCCAGACCGGTTTCCAGCAGATTCAAAAATTGCGCGCGATGATCCGGCACAGACGGGGCGGTGGTTGCAGTCACTGACATTGAAAAAGGTGCCTCGGGGTGCAGGAGGGGGAAATCAGAAAAGGAGTGGCAGCTATTTTAGGCGTGTTAGGGGGGCGGGGGCACGAGGTTATTTTGGCGTGGAGGATTAAAGCCCCCAGATATGGGCACAACTCCAGTAACGCCCAAGAGCCTTTGACGCTATAAGTCGTATGGCCATCATCTAGGCCAGAGATTAGCAATGCCGGCCGGCATACACGCTACAAAAAGTTCAACTCAAAACGCTCAAACTCAAAACGCTCAAACTCAACCGCTTACCGCACCGATAAGCCAGTCAATTAAAGGAAGACTAAAAATAACCATCACTTGTTCCAGTGCAGCACCCGTACTGATCACCCGCATCATAGGTATTGCCATTAATAACAAGTTTCAGCTTCACATTCCCTACATCATGATCTCGAGGAATAATTAAAGGCGCAGGAGGAATAACAGCCCCCATTACTGACCGAGTACCGCCAGGCACATCCAGTGACGAGAGTAAAAGCTTACCTACCGTCGACATCCAGTGACAGGAAAGCATCTTATTAGCATAGTTTTTTTTCAGTACACCTTTATTAACTATTCTCAGGTCGGGCGCACACATGTAATCGAGGTAGTTATTTGAGGACGTTTTTTTGAAAAAATCACCCGCAGATTTTACGACCTTACTAAACACTTCTGAATTTCTAATAGAATACAACCCAGCCCCCACAGAAACCAAAGTAAAAAACCCTATAATCCATGGGCTCGCACCAACTAAAATTGTCATCGTGCCTATGACCCCTGCAACATTACCCACCAAGCTCACCACATCGCCACTCTTCAACTCCCTCCCGGCTTTTACATCAATACCAATCTTAAGAAAAGTGATAGTTCCTGCAACTATATTTGCTGGCATATTTATAATTGGCACGTAAGGCCCAACCAACTTGGTGACGGACGTAACACTGGCAATGACAGCCCCTGCCTGCGCTGTTTGATTCAACAACACCATACCACTATTGTTTACCAAAAATTGATCTGCCACTGACGTTGCAGCAGCCCCCACAGTGGCACCATTATTGATTACACCTAAAATTATTTCTGCTTTCCCGGCCATAACTTATTCCTCGACAACTGTTTTGAAAGCGAGTGTCATCCTGACCTGATCGCACTTGACTGATGGTGAACGCGCGGCATGGGGAATTCGACCATCAAACACCACTATACGTTTTGACTTAGGAAGAACTGCCTTAATAATATTTTCTTTCGCATCATCGTAAAAAACCAGTTCACCACCCCAAGAGGTCGGCCAATGCTCATTACAAAACACAATCATGGTTAAACCGGGACAAACTTTATTATCTCGATGAATAATCGTATCCTGACCAAATGTTTGCCCGTTTGCATAAACGCCTAACAAAGTCACTTTAAATGTGTGCAAGACCAAAAAACGATCCCATAGGCGAGTCAAAAAACACCAAGGCTCGTTCGCGCTGAGTTCTTCAAGGCTAGACTGGCCTTGCGGGCGGCCCTTACCCGCTATAAACACATGCCAACATGGCCTGATAAAAGGCAAGGCTTCATAGTTAGGCCAGTTATATCGCCAGACCGCACCTTTGAGCTGAGCGTTGATACTTTGTTCCTCTTCCTCCGTCAAAAAATCATCCATTACATAAATGGATCCATCAACTGCTTCTATTTTCATAAATCACGCCCTCTTATAATAATATCTATTCCAAATTCCACACCTAAGCATATTGAAAGCACACCAACAAAAGCCCAAAAACCATACCACCGCCATAAACCAATTTGAATAACAATCATACACAGCCTTATCGACAATGCTTTGTTCCCCCAGCATTAACTTAAGCCTATCATCATAGAGCGACCATACAAATCGACTATCACTATGCGGGTCCACACCCACCCACAACGCCTGAATTTTTTTAACATTCAAACTCTGAGCATCATCATTAAACATCCTAATAACGTAATCATAACTATCCTCACCATCCCCCACCTTAATATACAGATACGCAGTCGACCTAGAGCTATCGAGCGGCTGCGTAACATGCGCACGCTGCAACACCAACTCTTGGGGAACGGGCGGCACGTCTATCACGTCATTCAACATAAGAAACATGAGCCCCAACATAACCAGACACCCTGCAAACAGCACCACCAACTCCCCTGGGCCTGCCACATAACCCGGTGAAATATACAACGGCGAGCGTTCCACTTCTGCCTCACGATCTAATGACGTCAAATTAAACCCTCGATAATGTATCAACAACCCTACTCATGTAGGGGCCGGACACTGCCTACATACCACCATTCAACCGCTCGCTAACCAGCATTAAGGTCATACGATTTTTTACTCCATATTTAAGGAGCAATGAGGAAACATGATCCCGAACCGTAAAATCACTGATGCGCAGCTGCTGTGCAATTTTCTTGTTGGTGCAGCCCAACACTAACAACTCCAACACATCTTTTTCCCTACACGTAAGTGCCGCAACCTTTAGCTTTCTCATATTCACCAGACATCCATACCAACTCCAAGATCATTCTATCGTGAGTTAAAAACAATTTAATAAAGCAAAACCCAGGCACTCAAAACTAGTCATCACCCATAAGAAAGACAACAAATAACTTTACAAATACTGACACTTTTAAAAAAAACCAACTTAACCGACAAACAAACCAGAGCAAACTGACAACGCTATAAGAATAGAAACACATTCACCCTGCTATTGTGCTGTTTTGAAAATAACTTACCCGCCAGCCCGTGAGGCCATTGCCTCACGGGCTCGCTGTATCTTGTTTAAGATATCTTCTCCCTTCGCATTCCAG